>CALVAU010000118.1 GCA_944325615.1 Candidatus Gastranaerophilales bacterium
GGTGTATATCAAGGCTATTGTGCAAGGTTTATTTTTTCCAAATTCTTCTAAAATTGAAAAATCTATATCAAAAAATGTGCCGCCGTTGATTACGTAAAAATCATCGTTCAGAAAGTCAAAAGCATTCAAAATAGCTCCCCCTGTACCAAGAGCTGTTTCTTCTTTTACAAACCTCGTATTTGGAAGGTCTTTAAAATGATTTTCAATAATTTCAGATTTATAACCTGTTAAGAAAATAAAACTGTCAAAACCTTGTTTTTGTAATTGTTCAATTATATATTCCAAAAAAGGTTTATCTTTTATTGGAGCCATTGGCTTTGGAACATCAGATACGACATGAGACAATCTTGTGCCGAAACCTCCGGCAAGTATTACCGCTTGTTTAGCCATGACGACCTCCTAGAGCTAAAAATACTGCTTTTACCAATATCCCGATTTCCCATAATAGATTTCGGTGTTTTAAATAGTACATATCATATTGCAGTTTTTCTGCGATATCGTCAGCTAAGACACAGTGTCCTTGGTTTATTTGAGCCCAGCCTGTCCAGCCTGTTTTTACCCATTGTCTGCATTTGTAATATGGAATTTCTTTTGAATAGATATTTACTAAATCTTCCCATTCTGTTCTTGGACCGACTATTGACATTTCACCTTTTAAAATATTTATCATTTGCGGAATTTCGTCAAATCTTGCTTTTCTTACAAATTTACAGAATGGTATTACTCTGTTATCTTGATCTTGAGATTCTGTGTGCTCAATATGACCTGCTTTTGGAACATAATCATTAAGGTACATTGTACGCAATTTATACATTTTGAAAGGTTTGCCGTTTCGGCCTATTCTTGTCTGTGTATATATCGCCGGGCCGCCGTCTGTTAATTTTACTCTTATTCCTATGTACAAAAGAATTGGCGCTGTTAATGTCAGAATAATTAAAGCTGAGATGATATCATAAGCTCTTTTGCAAAAGTCATATATTGCTGATCTTTTTTGCATATAATCGTACAAAAGCCAGTTGATTGACATTCTGTCTATGAAATATTTTCCTGTTATTTTTTCATAGAATTCTGCCATTTTAAAAACTTTGATGTTTCTTGGAATACTTTCGACCATATTTGTCAAAAGTTCTTCTTCCATTCTTCTTTTTATTGCAATAATTACGATATCAACATTGTTAGTTTTGATTGCTTCTTTTAGATTCGCAGGTTTCGTGAGCACTTTAAGCGAGCTTTCGGGGATATAATCTTCTGCTTCTGTATCTTCTATAAAACCTATAACTTGCATTTTTAGTGCTTTTTTAGCAGTGATTTCATCTGCTATAAGTTTTGCATTTTTATCGTTACCTATTATAAGTACATTTTGAGTTCTTTTTATATGAAACAGATAATAATGAAATAAAAGCCTGTATATTCTAAGAAATATGAAAATTGTTATAAGGTTTGCAAGTATAAATTCAAAAGTATTTGCGTCATGCGTGAATGTCAGCAATAAAATCGCAGGCGGAATCTGCGCAAATACCATACCTTCAAAAAGTAAGTAATAATTTTTTAATGTTGTATTAAACTCTCTTATCTTGTAGTTGTCTTTTAAAAATAATACTGCTATACCTGATAATACAGTTATTAATACAGTCATATCCAAGAGGTTTTCAGGCAATCCAAAACCTGAATACCAAAAGGTTGTTGAAATAAGCATGACTGCCATGTCAAATAAAAACATTATCAATATTGATTTTGATATCATTTTTAGTAATAATCCCCTTGAAATAACTAATATAATAATATTACAACAAACAAAAGTTATTATTAATAAATTACATTATTTTTCTTATTAAAACTTTAAAAATAAATCAATTTTTTGAAAAAATAAATTTATTTATTTTGTATGTATTTATCAGTTTTTTCGGCAAGATAGGTAGAAATCACAGGGAGCAGACCGTAATAAATTCCTGCAAAAATTATAGCCGGTCGGACAATATTTAGTCCTTCGATATATTTAGCAAGTTTTGGATCTTTTGCGTTTGCTTTTGAAAATTTTTCAATAAATTTATTTATTTTATTTTTAGCAAGACTGTCGATCCCATAACCCAAGCCTAAAGTTATGCCTGTTGAGATCCAATTGCCGTAAATCAATGCTTTTTTGCGGTTTTCTTTGATTTTTTTGCTTCTGTCAGTCTGGTATGCAAAAGAAGCTGAAAGTAAAATGTCAGTGGCTGCAGTTATGTGTTTTGCAATATTTTTATCGTTATTTTGATGCTTTTTTGCAAAATCTTGGAAAGGTTTAAAATCAAGGATTTTTCCGATTTGTTTAGGTAATTTTTCATTTATTCTGCCGGTGAAAGGGATTTCTTTTGTTGAAATTTTGTTTGATGGCGTAATTGATTTTTCTTGTGAGGTTCCAATTTTGAGATTAAATATTTTATCCATAATTATCGGGATTAGAGCTATTGTAAAGATTGATTTCGGAACAGCTGTAATAAATCCTGTACTAAGCTTTATAAGCTGGGTTGCGAGTTTGTAACTTTTTGAATCGGCTAAATTTTCAGCTGTACCCTGAAAACTTTTTATTGTGTTTTGTTTTAAGTATTTGTTAGGGGTTGCATCAATTTTTTTAACGGCATTTTCAATCGGAAGTGCGATAGCTTCGACCATGCCGAATTTTATCAAGCCTGAGCATATAGAATTTGCGCAGGCATATTCTTTATTTTCTTTTTCTACATCAGGGGTAGATAATATGGCAAGTGGTCTTACAGTTAAAGACATAGCAAGTGCAGTACCTGCGGAAAATGATGTTCCATGCTCTGATACTTTTTCAAGACTTTTTAAAAGGTATTTGTTATTCAAAAACCCTTTGAAATTTGTATTGTCTTTATATATTTTATTAATTTGCATAATCCCTTACCAAATAATAGTACACAACACACATACAAAAAAGTAAATTGTTTTAATTTAAGTTTTCTTTTATAATAGTTTCAATGAAAATAAGAGAGTTTATAAAAGGTGAATTGATTGGATGGGGAAAGTATGAAAGAGTTATTTTCCCTTTAGAAATTCTTTTTATTATCGGTCTTTCAATCTACATTGGTGATGATAAAATCGCTTTAATTTCTGCGATTTGCGGAATAACTTATACTATTCTTGCTGGTAAGGGCAAAATTTCTTGTTACATATTCGGGCTGTTAGGTACTCTATGCTATTCCTTTTTAGCTTATAAAAATGCCCTATACGGAAATTTGCTTTTGTATATGTGTTATTATTTCCCGATGCAAATTCTAGGGATTTTTAAATGGAGAAAGCATTTGGATAAAAACAGCAGAGAAATAATTAAAACTAATTTATCTTTAAAATATAGATATATATTGTTTATTAGTGCGATATTATTAGCTTTAATTTTTTCATTTATATTAAAACAATCAGGTGATGCATCTCCTTATATGGACGGTTTCACAACTGTATTGTCAGTATTCGGATTGATTTTGACAATAAAAAGATGTATTGAGCAATGGTATATTTGGACAATAGTTAATGGATTATCCGTTTTTATGTGGATAGAGGCATATTATAAAGGCTCAAATTGTTTAGCTACAATTTTGATGTGGGGAACTTATTTTATTTTGGGTTTGTATTTTTTATATACTTGGAAAAAAGAGTTAAATAAACAAGATATTTAATGTAGTTCAAATGACTTTATATTTTGTTACAAACTAACAAAATATTATGGTTTTGTGTTTTTTATGAAAAAATAATTTTTAATGGGGTAAATAATGAAGATTCAAGAATTAAGTATAAAAGCATTATCATTCAAAGGCACAAGAGAAGATAGAAATATAGTAGAACAATTAAAACAGAATAATGATTATTCGCTTACTGAAAATAATCAAAAGCGGATTTCAAAGTCTATTGAAAATTTGGCACAAAATAAAGGTGAAAAAAATCTGGAGTTTTTGCTTGATGTAGCTGAAAATCTTCAATATGGGACTAATATAAAAACAGAATCTGTTCCTCGCAACGATTGGAAGGCAAAGCTTAAAAACGCAGTAGAAACTTCTTTTAATATCTCTGATCCAATAGCTAAAAATAAATACGAGTCAAAAATCCAAAAAGTTTTTGACCCTAAAAAACCTCTATCTCCTGATGAAAAAGCTCTTTTAGATATGCGTAGTGAAATTCTCAAAAAAATAGATAAATCCCAATTACAAAACCTTGCAAACTATAATGTAAAAAACATAGAAAAGAATTTGAATAACTTTATAATATCTTCTGAGACCCCATTGCAGCAGAAAAAATACATTTTAAACAGATTGGATTATTTTCTAAGCCCTGAATATAAAATTAATCCACAGTTAGAAGATAAAAAAACTCTAATACTTGCTGAGATGTTGAATGATCTTGTTGTAGCTTCTAGTGATTCTAAAATCCCAAATACAAAATCTATAAACCAAAAACAGCATGGGATGTGTGCAGCTATATCAATTGCAAGAAAACTTTTATCTTATGAATACAAAACTGATTTTGTTGATTCAATAATGTCAGAATTGGATGATTCGCCTTATGTTATGGTTTATGATTTAGCGAATTTGGGATCCGGAAAGAAAGTTCCCGTAAACAAGATTGATATTGATTTTGATGATGCACTTAATAAAGGATATAGAATAATTGACGCCTCAACGACTCAATGGATGAATATTGCTGATATGTACGGAGTTGACAATGAAAATGCTATGGTATATACAGCGTTTGATAAAAAACATTTTGGAACATTTGCCGATTCTCACAATAAAATCCCGTTTAAAGATGACAAACTTAATGCAAAACTTTCATATTATCAAGCTTTGCTAAAAGCAAAATCAGCATTTGATAAAGTAAAAATATCTCAAATTAAAAAAGATATAAAATTCAAAGAGCATAATCAAAAAGAGCTTTCTAATCTGAATTTGATTAATGAACTAAATCAAAGCCTAGATTCAAAATTAAAAAGATTGTTGCCTAACCAAGATTTTGATAATATTCATGATTTAAGACGTAATTTGCTAAGTTTGGAAGTTGATAAATCTTCAAATATAGATAAGTTAAATGAAAATGTAAAAAAATATCATTTTTTGCCAAACGAAGAAAGTAAGGTTAAAAAACAAAAAATAAAATCTTATTTGCAGGATTTTAATAAAGAATTGTCTGGTAAAAATATTGATTCAGAAGTTGAAAGCCTTCTAGAATTAATTGAAATGTCAAATTCAATGACAGACAGTTTCAAATCAAAACAAACCATTCGTGGAAAAATTAATCAGGATAAAATGTTATTCAATGCAGCAGCTGCATATCGAACAAGTGTTCTGTATGGGTTGAAAGATAGCGATTTAAAAACTGATTTGATGATAGCTTATGAAATTCCGGATTTTGAAAATTTTGTATTAGACGCATTTGATCAATATATCTCTAAAGTGAATAGCGGTAATAAACTTTATTTAGAGGATGCTCGTAAAAAATTCAAATTGGAAGATAAAACTAATGAGGAAGTTGTAACGTTTTTATATGCATTAAAAGCTGGTGTTACAGGACTTTTAACTACAAGTTTGGATAATCTTTATGAGGATTTAGGTGCAAAGAGTCGAAAGGCTGTATTGTTAGATTATATAAATAAAATAGAAAAAGATATAAATAAAGGTGATAAAGAGCATATTAATATTTTATCAACTTCTATGCATACCAAACCTAAAGATAAAAGTAAAATTTTGAGTAATCTTCAAGAATATAAGAAAGTATTATCAAATGAGCCGACGGAAAAGGATTATAGAACTATATACAACAATCTTGGCCTTAAAAACCAGTTGGAATTAATTGCTGAAGCTTATGAAATTGTAAGTGATGCAATACAAAATCCCGATGATGAAATGTCAATGCAAATAATAGCTAACTTTAAATCAAAAAAAGGCATTCCAGAAGATATTTCACCAGAAGTATTAGGTGAATATATGAATGATTTTGTTGCTAAATTTAATAATATAGCAAGCCAAGTGGATGCTCTTGTGTTGTTATTGACGGTAAAAGATGCTCAAGGAAATAAAATATTTAGTGCTGATCCTGATGATATGATAATTAAAAAAATGGAAAATGAAGGAAGTTTAATTCCGGCAAAAGATTTGGCAATGCTTGCAAAACGTTATGATGCTATTGCAAAGTTTAATTCTGACAATGAATATAATGAAAAGAAAGTTAAAGATTTAACATTATACAAATATACACCTCAGGAAAAAGAGGCTTTGAAAAAAATTCAAAAGTCAATTAACAAGTTATCCTCAGATGTCAATAAAGAATTGAATAGTGTCTATCGAGAAATAAAGGAACCGTTAGAAGAACATACAAGAAAAATCGGTTTGCAAGAAGGACATTATTGGGCATCTTCAGAAGGGCACAGTGGCCTAAGCAGCCCTCAAAGTCAGAAAATTATCCAACAAATGACAGATAAGCCTTATCAGGTTTTGGAAAATTATGATAAAGCTATTGATATAATCAAAAACACTCCGCACTCAGGTACTTCAAGTACAAGTGTATTCCATAATCAAATGGGGGCTCATGCGCAGTATATTGCAGAAATATCGGAGCATAACGGCAAAGATATTTTATACCACGATAATTCTTGGGGAGTATCCGAGCATGAAAATATTTGGATAGATTCAGAAGGTCTTTTAAGAACGGATTATTTACAAGATAGTGGCGGTGAATTAGGCTATCTAACGGATTCAAAATGGCGTAATGGAAATTACGTTGATAATCTTTTGAAAAAAGCAGGTGAATATCGACCGACTCCTATTGCTTCTAAGCAAATAAATAAGTTAAGACACGAAGCTAATGGGTATAAATTCCCCATGATTTTCGATATTATGGTGCAAGGAATGCCTGTTGAAGCAGATGAAATAGCTGGATCAATAAGAGATAATATTTTTATTTCCGGAAACAAAAATATTGATGATATAGAAAAATTAGCTTCTAATATGACAGTTGCTGAGATTAAAAATAATGACTTGAAAATAAAATCAGCAATCGGTTCATATCGAAATGAACTGAAAGAATTGAATAAAAGACTTAATAATACAGTATTTAATAAAAGCATAAAGACAAAAGAGGATTTTGATAAGCTTTCAGATGATGATAAATTGAAAGTTACTTTTGAAAAAGCCGCATTGCTGATGTCTTACAATTCATCTGAAATATGGAAAAAAGCAGCTAAAGCAGAAAATGTCAAAGATGTAAATAAATTAAGAACAGAACAAAAAAACAGAGCAAGAGAAGATTTTAACTATGCATTTGCAAAGAGCCCTGAAATTTTATATTCATACGCTCTTAATAGGAACAAAAATCATCTTTATCAAATAATAAAAAATGCGGGAAAAAATAACGGATTAGAAATTTCTGATGAAAATTTTGTCAAAATGATAAAAAATACAGCTACTTATACAAAAGAAGAGTTGAAATTCTTTGATGGGTCGCTTGATCATACAATGGATTATTTTATAAATAATATTTTGAAAAATTTTGATACTATTTATCCTAAAAATGAGCAAACTGAAAAAGTAGGTAAAGAAATTAAAGAAAACTTGCGCAAAGAGCTTGAAGAGTATCTTTATTATAAAAAGTCTGATTTATCCAAAAATACGAAGTTGAATAACAGGATAAAAAATTATATAGACAGAAAATACAATCCGCAGACTAATGAAGAGTTTGTTGAAATATATAGAAAACTTCAAAATATGACAACTGAAGATTTTGAGAAAGAAACAAAAGATGCGACACCAAAGGACATGGCTTTTGATGACTATAGCGCCTTTGAAGTTTTGGAAAGATATAAAGCTGAAAATGAAATTGCAAAAAATACCGTATCGAATGCAATATTTCACAAATATTATGTAAAGGAAATTGATCTTTCAAAAACTCAGCCGGCATATAGATATAAAAAACTTCAGAAAAAGAATAATGGTGCATATTATGTAGGAGCTAGAACTTTTGATGATTTGTACCGTACATATAAAAATTCTTTGCAAACATTAAATTATAAAAAGGAATTTGATAAATATAAAGATAAGGTTTATCGAAATTATGGTGTAATGCCTTCTTATCCGAGATTAAACGTATTTAATGAGGATTATGTTGATGAAAAACTGAGTATGATACAAGCTCAGATAGACAATTCATTAAATACGATAAGTGCTAATAAGATGGGTTTACAAGTCTATGAGCTAACTGATAAAGTTGCGAATATGCTTTCAGGAAGGTCTGATAATGAAAAATTAACAGATAAAGAACGCAGAGTTTTAAATAATTATATAGGCGAATTTATAACAAATAACTATGGAGACACTACTATAGAAAAGTCTCTTTCTGCAGCATCTGAGATGTTAGAAATTCCTCAAAATGACGCTACTTTTGGCATGTATAAACAATTATTTGCAGATTGGCAAAAAGAAATAGGTTCTATTAGAAAGATCAGACCTGAAAGTTCTGTTATAAAAGATATCAAAGATTATTTATATATTTTAAAAGAAAGCCTAGATGCTGTGATAAAGATGGATATTCCTGTAAAATACCAACATGTAATAAAAGAAGACATAAATAATCTTGTAAAAGAGGAATTGAAAGATTTAACTACATATAACGATTCAAAAAATGAAGAACAAGCGAAAAAGTTAATTTCTCAAATTTCTAAATATAGTCAGGCGGAAGTAAATGATAAAACTATTCAAGATTTTTATCAAGAAATCAATTTGTTGACTGGAGATATCAAAAAATTAAAAAATGCATTTTCAGATAATCAGACAAGCCAATCATTAGAGCATAAAGATTTAGTTGAAAATATGCTTCCCGTAATGAAAGAATTTATTCCTGAAAATTTATCGCAGAATTTTTCAGATGATATAATCGAAACGTTGACTGTGAAAAAACTTTTAAAACAATCTGATGTTGAGAGTTTGTTATATGAAAAAATATCAGATTATAGTAATGTTGAAAAGGCTAAAATATCAGGTAATGAACAGTTAAAGAAATTGGCATTAAGTATGACCAAATATAATAATTTAATAGTTGCAAGTGAAAATTATCGAGAAAACTTGGAAGCAAATAGTAACAAGCTTGGTAAAATTGCAAGTGGATTTATTGATAAAAATATAAAACCTGAATATGCTTCATTGGTAAGTGTAAGCTTGAAAGAATATATAGAAACTAAATTAAAAGCTGTACATAAAACATCAGCAAGTCCTAATAAAATAGATTTATTAACTCAAAAAATTAAAAACGATTTCATAAAATATAATTATATGAATAATACTAATGAGCTTTTAGATAGATATTTAGAGCTTTGCGCAAAAGATGGTCCAATAGCGCAAGCAAAAAGTCAAAGAGAAAAATTGAAATTAGAAAATGAAAAAGAGGTTAAAAAAGGGTATTTAAAATCCGCACTAAGTTTAGCATCACTTGTTGAAATGCAGGAAATTTTAATGGATGCAAAAGGTATTGGAAATCCAGCCCTTATCACGAAAAAGTTAAAAAATTATGATTCTGATTTGGAAGATTCTCTTACCGGAGCGATATTGCCTCTTAGCGATCCTAAAGTCATTGATTATATGGTAAGAGCCCTGATGCTAGATAAAGATTTTGATACAGCAATATCTTTTATTGAAACTCTAGGCTTGACTGATAGATTTTTAGAAATTGAAGATGAAAATATCGATGTAAAGGATTACAAGAAAGGCACAGATAAAGTATGTAATATTTTAAAAACAACAGATAAGCAAACAAAAATAATAAACGAAGTTGTTCAAAAATATTATCAAAATATTGATAATACAGCAGATTATGCTGGAGTGATAGATAAGATTA
>CALVAU010000119.1 GCA_944325615.1 Candidatus Gastranaerophilales bacterium
GGAAAAGAAGATTTTCGAGTTATGCTCAATCCTACTCCGCAAGACCAAAGACCGTTTATGCAAAATTTTATTTTGGATGCATATATCGCAACAAACAGAATTCCTCATCATAGGATTATTCTTGGTAACACTCGTCCCGCAATCGGAATGGAAGGTGCACAAAGCCCTTATACATTACCTTTCATAAATCGTTCTCAGATTTCAAGAACATTCGGCACAGTCCGTAAATTAGGACTTCATGCTGTGGGGAATTATGATTTTATAGATTATGATTTGGGAATTTTAAGCTCTGATACTTACTTTTCTTCATTTTTTCCCGGAATGGAATTTGACGGTTGGGTAAATTTTAAACCACTTGCAAAAACTGACGGCAAATACGGTAAACTTGTAACAGGCGGAGGTATTTCAGCAGGGAAAAGAGATTCTGATTTTTTTGTTACCGGTGCTTTTGTAGGTTATGAATATAAAAGATTTTCAACAAGATTTGAATGGGCACATGCCGATGGTTCAAACGGCGCCACAGGCTTCAGTACAAATAAAGCAACCGGATTCTATTCAACCGTTGCCTATAAAATAACCAAAAGACTTCAAGTATTATTCAGATATGATGAATTTAATCCAAATACTGACATTGCACATAATAAAAAAAGAGAATATACAACAGGTTTGAATTATTTTATAAAAGGACAAGCAGTCAGGTTGATTTTAAACTATATTTTCTGTCAAAATGATATCGGACCAAATTCTCATAGAATTTTAGTCGGCACACAATTTTTAATCTGATTTATAGCACAATAAAGGAGACAATATGGAATTCAGTATAAATGAAAAATGCATTCATTGCGGAAAATGCATTAAAGATTGCATGGGAAAAGCTTTAAAATTCAATGAAGATAAAATACCTGAGCTGGATGAAAACAAATGTATAAAATGCGAGCATTGTCTCGCAATTTGTCCTGTCGGAGCACTTTCAATAATGGGCAAAAATCCTGAAGATTCCGAGCTCCCAGACAACAGACCAAATGAAATGCAAATGTTGAATTTGATAAAAACACGAAGAAGTATTCGCTATTACAAAAACGAAAATGTTGATAAAGAATTGATAGAAAAATTAAAAGATATGCTTAATTGGGTTCCTACCGGAGTAAACAATCACAAATTAGTTTTTTCAATTATAGATGACGTTGATGTAATGAACGAATTTAGGAATTATACAAACGGAAAAATGCTAAAAATACTGACAAATCCTGTATTAAAAAAGCTTGCGGGAAAATTTGAAAGATATAAAAATGCATTTTTAAGAGGTGAAGATATTATTTTTCGCGGTGCACCTCACATGATAGTTGTATCAAGTCCCATTGATGCACCTTGTGCTGATATAGATCCAATTATTGCGCTTTCATATTTTGAACTCTATGCTCAGACTCTCGGGATAGGTACTTGCTGGTGCGGAATTGTTGATGCAATGCTCAGAAATTTTCCGGAACTCTGTGAACATCTCGAAATTCCTCAAGGGTACCGAGTCGGATATGCAATGCTTTTCGGTATGCCGGATGTAAAATATTAAAGAGCTAATAAAAAAAAAAAATGTCAATTTATTTCAGTTAAAAAAGGTATTAAAAATTCCGATATAATTGAAAAAGCTAAAAGATATTTTTGGAATTTTGTAAAATAAAAATTTTATAACTTGTATAGAAAAAAGGTTTTGTGAAATTCACAAAACCTTTTCAATTTATAAATATCAATGAGTTTTAAAAAATTAAACACAAGCACATTCTTGAACATCTGAAGCCATGCTGCAGAAATTGTAGCCAGATTCATTTTGTTCAAAATATCTGCGACCGTCAATTACTAATTCTTCACATTGATTTAAAGTTGTTAATGATAAGTTTTTAGCAACTTTTGAATCTACAATAAGAGTGTGAACTCTGAAGTTTTTAGGTAATTGTTCAATTTTTGTTCCAGAAATATTAAATACGTTAGTTCTGATATCTGTATTTAATTTTTCAACATTTGATTTTTCCATATTTAACCAACCAGTGTAAATATGTTCAGGTAATTTTTTAACTTTTGTACCTGCCATATTAACGCGATCAGCATCAATAGGAGTTGTGAAATTTTTAATTTCAGCACCTGAAAGATTTAATTCTTGGCTTACCCAGCCAATAGTTAATTTGTCAATTACACATTTTGAAAGGTTTAAGTTACCTTCAATGTTTCCTAGTTCTAAATGTTTGATTGTGCAGCCTGATAAATCTAAATCGCCACCGTTATAGCTGCTAAGAATTTGTTCATAATCTTTTTTCATTTATAAGCCTCCTTGTTAAGTAAGTATTTTTAATATAAAGTAACTTTTTTTTTACAACATCCTCTATATAAATGTTTTTTTATTTTTATATAAAATTTTATAAAAAATTTTTATAAAATTTTTACTATTTATTTTAAATTTATCATCATATTTTTTAAAAGAAAAAAAATTTAAAAAAGTTAATATATTTTCTTAATTCAAGAGTAAAAATTTTTGCATATAATTATTAAATTTTATTATAAATTTATGTAAATATTTTTCATCAAAAACCTTTTTTATGTATAATAATTTGTAAATTATCGTTTTCAAAATTTGATTAAAAATTTATATGTCTTATTAGGGAATAGCAAAATATAATTTAATGAAAATAATTAAATAAAAAGGATGAAGGGTATCTATGAGAGTTTCTGCGGTCAATGATATTAATCAGGTCTATTTTCAAAAAAGATTTAAAACAACAACTAACAATGAAGAAGATCAATATATTTATCCGCCAAAACCGTTCCACAAATTAAAAACCGCAGCGTATAGTGCAAGCGTATTAGCTGCAGGATTAGGAATTGTTTATTTAGGTAAAAAACTTAATGTTTCAGAATATGCAAAATTATTATCACAAGCTATTCAATCTACAACAAGCAAAAAAGTAAATCCTCAGCATTTTAATTGTTTTATGTCTGGTGATGAACTTTTAAAAATTTTACCTAAATTAAATGAAAAAAACTTTGAAGCAAGTTCGCAAAATATTACAAATGGCATTTTCAAAGCAGATTTGCACAGCCATTCAAATTATGCAGACGGCAAAGGTTATGTAAAAAATATTGTTGAAGATGCCCTAGATTATGCTGATGCTTTGTATAAAAAAACTAGACAAAAATTTATCTTTGCAATCACAGATCAAGATACAACAGAAAGCACAAAAGAAATACTTGGTATCGTAGCTTCAAATCCCAAAAAATATAAAAGTATTCGCATAGTTCCTGCTATGGAAGTAAGTTTTGTGCATAAAGCTCCAAATTCAAAAAATGAATGTGAAGTATCAGAATTACTTGTATATGGAATAAATCCATATTCTGAAAAAATAAATAAATTTACAAATAATATTAAAGAAAAAAGATTAAAAGTTATAAATAATTTTATAAAAGAAGCATCAGAAAAATGTAATTTAACAAAATTTTCTTATAATGAATTTGATCGTTTTTATGAAGCTGAAAAATACGGAAATTTTATGAATATTCATTGGCGATTAAATCACTATGTACAAACAAAACATGCCATTACAATTTTGGCTTCAAAAACAAGTCAAAATGCAGAAATTTTATATGAAAATATTATGAAAAATAATAAAGGAGCATCTTTAGGACAACTTCATGAAGCCAATATAATTCCTTCTGATATTACAGAAAACCAAGAATTAAACAGTATCTTAAAAAAATATTCACCTCGTATAGAAAACGGTAAAATTATCACACAAAGTGAAAATACTTTTGAAGAAGTAATAGATGCTTTCAAAGATGAAAAAAATATATTTATGGCTTTTGCAAAACCTGTATATTTTTCAGAAAAAGTGAAAAAACCTTATGAAGAATTTAAATATTATATTGATAATTCTAATGGTTTGATAAAAGCAAGCGAAAGTTATTTTCAATCTTACGATAACAGAGATAAAAATCAAATCAAGAATATTCAATCTTTGACAGAAAGCTTAAAATTATTAAATATTGGCGGAAGAGAAAATAAAGAATTTTGTCTGTTTTAATTTACATTTTATTCAAATAAAACATAACATTTTTAATCCACAAATCAGAAACTGCTTTTTCACAATATTTTCCTGATTTACCGATTTTTTCAATGCTATTATAATTTTCATTAACTCTTTTATCAATAATTTGAGCCATTTTTTCAATGCAATCTTCTACATTTTTAAATTCTGCATGACCTTTTTTTAAAATAATACCGCCAATATTATTTTTCTTAACTGCAGCATAAGAAGTTCCTCTTGCAGATTCTTGCATTGCAATAGCTACAAGTACTGTTGGATTTATATTATATTTTTCACTAATTTTCATAAAGCTATTAGCTTTGCCAAAAAACGGATTGTAATCTTTTTTACCTTTTCGTTTTGGAATTAATTTTTCGATAAAATAATCAAGTTGTTCTGCTGTGCCATTATAGGGTTCTCTTAGACATTCGGAATTTTTCTTAAAATTATTTCTCGGTAAAAAATCAAATGATCCTAAAGGAGGAAAAACATTTTCATCTTTAGGTTTTGGGAAAAAAGGAACAAAACGCGTTACATTTTTTGATTGAAAAACATCATTACACGCTAAAAGTGATTTATTTATATTTTGTGAATGCGCAGAAAATGAACCTAATGATTCTGCAATAATCATTGTTGTTGGAATAATTTTTTTCAACGCTGTTTCTTTAATTTTTTCTTTAACAACATTGTGGGGTGTACATTTTTTCAGAAATTTTTTACTGCGGCCTAATTGCGCATTTAATATAGTTAAAGGCATAATAAAATTCCTTTTTTCATTTGGGGCATATATATTTTGTTAAAAAGATATTTATTTTTCAAGTCCAAACTTAATATTTTTTTACAATCAATCCAGATATTTCCTTGTCATTACAAGGTTTCCATCCTCATCATACCCGTTTTCTTTTACCCAATGTGCAATCAACTTACCCTTTGGTGAAAATATGTATGTCTCTGCCTTTGAAACTCTAAGCCCCATATTAACTAAATTTCCATTTATATCATATTTATAAGATTTATATGGATATTCAATTCCATCTTTAATCTCATAATGAGTCAAATCACCATTTGGAGCATAATAAAAAACATGCAGTCTATCGTTGTGATACATTACAGCGTAAGAATTATCTGAAAACATTGCAAGAGTTCGATCCTTTAATTCAACAGAACCCTTCAAAAGTGCAGCAATATTCTCGTTATAATTTTCATCTTTTAAATATATAGAAATAAACTTTTCATCTGCTCTTTGAGGTTTTGAATTTATCAATTCAGAACGAGCTGAATCAGTTGTATATTCAACTTCGCCGGTCAAAAACATCTCCGCTTGCGCAGGCAAAATTAAAGCAATAAGAAAAAATAACCCGAACAAAAATCTCATGTTATGTATAATAATTATGCTTTATTGTTTTGTCAATATTATTTTTTCATTGCAAAATTTTTATACAAATCTTCACGTTTTTTGATAACTGTCGGGTTTGCTAAATATTCATCATATTTATTTCTCATATTGATGTAACCGTAAGGTGACACTTCAATAATTCTATCAGCGACAGTCTGAATTAGACGATAATCCTGAGATGTGAAAAGGACAGTTCCCGGATAATCTATCAATGCATTATTTAAAGCAGTAATAGCTTCCAAATCCAAATGGTTTGTCGGCTCATCAAATATCATTACATTTGAAGCCTCTATCATCATTTTTGCAAAAAGGCATCTGACTTTTTCTCCACCTGATAAAACTTTTACTTTTTTATCAGCATCCTCTCCTGTAAATAGCATTCTACCGAGATATCCTCTCAAATAATTTACATGCTGATCGAGTGAATATTGCGCAAGCCATTGCATAATTGTCAAATCATTTTCAAAGAAATAATTGTTATCCAACGGGAAATATGAGCAAGTCGCAGTAACACCCCATTTGTATTCCCCTGAATCCGGAGAAACTTTCCCATTTAAAATTTCAAACAGCGTTGTTGTAATCAACGGATCTTTTGCAATAAATGCAACTTTTTCTCCCTGATACAATTCAAATGACAAACTTTTAATTAACTGTTCACCATCAATTGATTTATTCAAATTTTTGACAGTCAAAACATCACGTCCTGGAGGTTTTGTAAAAGTAAATCTAATTCTCGGGTACTGTCTTGAAGATGGTTTTATTTCTTCTAAAGAAAGTTTATCAAGCATATTTTTTCTTGATGTTGCTTGTTTTGCCTTAGATGCATTCGCACTGAATCGAGCAATAAAAGCTTTCAATTCTTCCATTTTTTCTTCAGTTTTGCGATTTTGTTCCTCTTTTTGTTTTTGAATTAACTGACTTGCTTGTGACCAAAATGTGTAGTTACCTGTATATAATTGAATATTTTTGTAATCAATATCTGCTATATGCGTACAAACATTATCCAAAAATTTTCTATCGTGAGATACAACAATTACGGTATTTTGGAAGTTAATTAAAAATTCTTCCAACCAAGCAATCGTATTTATATCAAGGTGGTTGGTCGGCTCGTCAAGTAATAAAATATCAGGATTGCCGAATAATGCTTGTGCTAGTAATACACGAACCTTCTCACTTCCTGATAATTCACTCATTAAAGAATAATGAAATTCATCGGAAATCCCTAATTCACTTAATAAACTCGCTGCCATTGCCTCTGCCTGCCAGCCGTCAAGTTCTGCAAATTCCGTTTCTAAATGTGCAACTTTAATACCATCTTCATCATTAAAATCCGGTTTTGAATATAGAGCATCTCTTTCTTGCATAATATCATACAGTTTTTTATGCCCCATAATCACGGTATCAATAACTTTAAAATTGTCAAATTCAAAATGGTTTTGTTTTAATACAGCAATTCTTTGCCCTTTAGAGATATGAACTTCACCTGAAGTCGGCTCTATATCTCCGGATAAAACTTTTAAAAAAGTACTTTTTCCAGAACCGTTTGCACCAATAAGTCCATAACAATTTCCGGGAGTGAATTTTATATTTACATTCTCAAATAAAGTTTGAGATCCAAATCTTACCGTTAATTTTTCCGTTGTTATCATTTCATTACCTTAAAATATTTCGACTACTAAAAATTATAATATAAATATTTTACTTTATCCTATTTAGCAATGTTGTGAATTGAAAAAGGGTTTATAAAAAAGATAAAGCGAGGTCAAAATGAGAATTTCACCAATAAATTTTAAATCACAACAAAATTTCTGTTCAAATCCAATTGCAAAACAATCTTTTGCATCAAAAACTAAAGATTTTTTTGAAGCATCAGCTGTCGTAGGACTTACAAGTATTCCGATGTTCATTTTTATTTATTTGCACAAACTTTATGAAGATACTTTCAAAAAATAACTTTTTTTATGTATAATATCTTTGTAACTCTTAAAAAAAGGAGTTCTGTTTTGAAAAAGATATTATTGATTATATTAACATTAATTTTTACCTCACAGATAACTTTTGCAATCGAAGATGTAAAAAAGATAGATTTAAAAGAAGCTATTGAAATTGCAAAAGTAAACAATCTTGATATTCAGGCATCAAAAATTAATATAGATATTGCCAAAAATGAAATAAAAAAAGCCGACAGATTTCAAAACCCCGATTTAGATGTATTCTACAACTTTGGTAAAGCAGGCAAAGGAAACCCTCAACAAATAGGTATTTCTCAAACTGTTGAAATAGGGAAAAGAGGAGCAAGAAAAAATCTTGCAAAAAGCAATCTTGTAAATACAGAAAATAATTTTTCATTTGAAGAATTCGATTTAGGAATGGATGTAAGAGAAGCTTACATAAATCTTGTTGCATCAAAATCAATTTTAAAAAACTTAGTCGGCCAACAAAAACTATTTGAAGAATTGGTAGAAATAGCTGAAACAAAAGTAAAAACAGGCGAGCTCCCAGAGATAGATTTAATTCAGGCAAAAATCGCCCTAAATCAAATGATTACAAGAGTAAATTCTGCAAGAATGACTGCAAGAGCAAAAGGTTTAGAATTTAATAAAGTTATAAACAACAAACTTGAAGACTATGATAGCATAGATGACTTTTTCCCTGATTCAAAAGATTTTCTTGCAATGATGACCCCAGCACCTGATAAAAAACTCCCTGATTTTGAATTAATAAAAGAAAATTCTTTGAAAAACAGACTAGATTTAAAAATTGCAAAGCAAGGAATTGACGTTGCTCAAAAAAAATTGTCAGTAGTTGCAGGACAAAGAATTCCTGATTTAGAAATAAAGGCAGGATACGGATATCAACCTGAGCATTTGTCTGATGACGGAACTTTTAGACCTGGTGCTTATGTCGGAGCAAGTTTAGTTAATCTTCCGATATTTTACAATTATTCTCCCGAAATCAAAAATGCAGAACTTGAAGTTGCTCAAGCCAAATTGAGATATGAGTCTTGCGAAAATAAAGCATTAAAAGACTTGCAAAAATCTTATGAGCAGTTTTTAACTTCACAAAAAAATCTGAATTTCTACAACGAAAAACTTGTAAAAGAATCTGAAGATATGATTGAAATTTCCAAAAAGGATTATGCGACAGGAAAAGCTAATTTGACATCATTGATTGTAATGGAACAATCTTATGAAGAAATAATTGAAGGTTATACAAACGCAATTGCTGAATATTATAAAAGTTGGATTGCATTTTTGAGAGAAGTTAATACTGAAGAATTTAGTTTTGATACGGAAACAATTTAAGGAAAAATATGGAAAAAGGTGCTATATTTGATTTAGACGGAACTCTTTTATATACACTTGAAGATTTGAAAGACAGTGTAAATTTTGCACTTGCAAAATACAATTATCCACCAAGAACTCTTGATGAGGTAAGGAATTTTGTCGGGAACGGAGTACGCCCGCTTATAGAAAGATCAATTCCACAAGGAGTTTCCAATCCGAATTTTGAAGAATGCCTAAATTGTTTTAAACAACATTATGCCCAAAATATGTACAACAAAACAAAATTGTTTGACGGGATTGATGAAATGCTTACAGAACTTCAATCAAGAGGCTATAAAATAGCTGTTGTTTCAAATAAATTTGACAAAGCCGTGAAAGAATTATGTGAAAAATATTTTGGTAAAAAAATTGAAATCGCAATCGGAGAATCAGATGGAGTAAGAAAAAAACCTGCTCCTGACAGTGTTTTAAAAGCAATGGAAATTCTTGATTGCAACCCTGATTTGACTTATTACATTGGAGATTCAGAAGTTGATATTGAAACTGCAAAAAATGCAAACCTAAAATGCATTAGTGTAAACTGGGGCTATAAAGATACAGAATTTCTAAAAGCTCATGGTGCAAAAATAATAATCAGCCATCCTAAAGAAATTCTTAATATTCTTAAATAGAATTTTTATTTTAATTTTTGCAATAAAAACAGAATGTTTTCGCCCAAATTTTTCATATTTGCCATAGCTTCCGTATCTTCTGCAACTTCACCTTTATTGCGACCAAAACCTAAGTTCCAATATGTAGATCCGGGGATAATCATTTCTGACATAAGCATCATATGATTTATGCTTGCCTGAATTGATGTGCCTCCACCTCGTCTTTGAGCAATTACTGCGGCACCGACTTTATGCTTGAATAATTTGCCATTAGCAAGAGCAATTACACCTGCTCTATCAATTAAAGCTTTCAATTCAGCTGTCATATCGGAAAAATATGACGGGGTTCCAAAAATTATTGCATCCGCTTCAAAAAGATCTTCTAATATATCGTTTAAAATATCATCAGAATATGCACATTTACGATTTTGCAATTTTTGACAAGCCCAACAACCACGGCAACCATGAATATTTTTACCACCAACTTGGATTATTTTTGTATCTGCACCCGCAGCTTTTAAAGGTTCTAATACAGCATTTAACATAATTTCAGTATTACCGCCTTCGCGAGGACTTCCATTAATTGCAACAACTTTCATTTTATATTCTCCTTATAGAGTATATTCCATCAAATAATCATCCATTTCATAGCCGTTACCGATTCTTGTTACTAATGGATGAAGTGTTTTAAATCCCCATTTTTCATAAATGGCATGGGATTTAAAGTTTTGTTTGCATACAGTTAATTGTATTTTGTCAAAATTAAGCTCTTTTGTAAGTTCCTTAATTTTTTCAAAAGCAATTTTGCCAAAACCTTTGCCTCGATAATCTTTTGAAATATAAAACTTTGAAAGAAATAAGCATTCTTGCTCAGGCACAACACCAAAATATCCTATTTTTTTACCATCTTCTACTATAAAATAATAAGTATAATTTTCTCTTTCTATCTGCTCTTTTAAAGCCATTTCAGATTGAAATTTATTAACCATATAATATATTTGACCTAGTGTTAGTATAGAATGCCAGTATTCAAACCAGATATCTTTTGCTAAATCAGCCAAAATTTTTATATCATCTTTTTCAACTTTTATAAATTCAGTCATTTTAACCTCTATTTCCATTCTGCATTAATTATACATAAATCTTCACCCGTATCGGCATTTTTAAGTAAATGCATTGTATGATTATCATTTTTGAATTGAACTTGCGAAATCACTCTATGTCCATATTTTATCTCTTTTTTGAATATCATATCCAAAACTCTCAGGTGATGAGTGCTCCTAAAATCAAAGTCCAAAGGTTCAAAAGCCCATATAATGTAATTACAATTATTTACATGTTTATTTACATCTATATCATCATAACGTATTTCAAAAGTTTTTTCAATATCAACACTATCAATAGTATTAATTTTATTATAAATCAGGTCATTCTCCCTTTTTTCAAAAGGAGGCATACCAGAATTATGTTCAAGAGCCTCTCCGATATTTGCCATTTTCCCTGTTAGAATATCTACAAGCGACCAAGTACTTGCAATTCTTGCCAAACATCGATCTGAGTTATGTATTTCAAAATCACGATATGCGAAAATTTTATTGTATCCTCTAGGCTCTGTCATTAATTTAAGATTATAATCACCAATCGGATATTCACTAAATTCCATATGATACTTCAAAAGAAACCAAGCAAGATTTTTCTTTATTATATATGAATAGCCAAATCCGAGATTCTCAGCATTTTGACTTGCCATATCCTGTAAAAAATTCAAGAGAGCAGAAGGCTTTAGTGCAAGCTTATAGTCCATTTCTGAATATTTTACATTGATACTCTCTTCAAACATATACAAATTTTATCATAAACCTTCTTGTGAGTCTTTTAGTTTAAAAAAATTAATGAAAACTCTTTTGATTTATCTGAATAAAAGTACTTTCACCTATTCATTAAAATTTTTTCTATTTAATTGATAATTTTGTAAATCATGGAAATCCCAATTGATATCACGTTTAACAATTTTAGCGGGGTTTCCTGCAATAATTACATTTGAGTCATCAAATTTTTTGGTAACTACACTAGCCCAGCCGATAACACTATCGTTAGAAATTTTAGTATTTTTACCGATTTTAACATCTCTACCAATCCATACATGATCACCGATATCAATACTTTTGCCAAAATTCAAAGGATTACCGTCCAAATCAGTTATCGTATGGACATCAGTGCACCAAATATCAATCCCCCAAGAAAGCATACAATTGCTGCCTATATTTATGTAAGAGTCATCATCCTGTAAAAATAATCTTGCACCGCAAATAATTACATCATCACCTATTGATATTTTACAATTACTAGCATACCTGTTTACACCAGGCTCTATCGTATCTTCAGGCGGATTTCCGATATTAATGGTAAGTCCGGTCAATCCTATTGCAGGATTTGTCGGACATTTTATTTTTCCGATATTAACTTCATTATTACAACCGAATATGTATATCGCTAGCCCGTTCGTTTTTAAAAATTTTTCAATATCTTCTTTCTTATCCAATCGAATATTAATTATATTATCATCACCACTTACCATAATCGGGAATTTATTTATTAATTCAATCTCATCTGACATAAATTTATTAACTTTTGTTCCATCATCAAGTAGAAAATTTAGTTTATTATTATTTCCATTAAAATTTTTCATAATTTCCTCCATATAAAAAATTATAAATCTTGATAGCAGCTATCAGTCAAGTTATTATTTTTTACAAAGATAAAACCAGCTGGTAAATTCTTAATTTAAAAATAATTTAAAATTATTTGGTATCTAACCAAAAATCTACATCAAACTCGGTCTCAATTTATAAAAAAAAGAGACCTTAATCGGTCTCTTTTTTGGTGGAGGTTAGGAGATTCGAACTCCTGACCCCCTGCGTGCAAAGCAGGTGCTCTACCAGCTGAGCTAAACCCCCACGTGGTTCTTATTCATTTGTCACAATATTTATTGTACATGCTGATTTTTTTTTGTAAAGCCCTTTTTTTATTTTTATAGCAAAAAAATTTTTTTTGTGTTTTATAAATATCAAAAGGAGTTTTTTATGATTGATAAAATTAATTTAACGGCAGGCAGCAACATCCGATTTCAGGGAAATACAAACCTTTTAGACAATTTTAAAGGAACTTTAAAAAATTTTGAAAATTACAATTATACAAATCTTAATGGTAGTGAAGCTCTTGCCAATTACAACAAACCAATGGTAAAAGAAGAATTCAATCTGCCAAAACCTGATGAAAATATTGAAAAATTTATTATTAAAGAAACTATTGAACCCATTAAGTTAACCGGTAATGAAACAGAAACTCTTCAAGGAGACAAAATCTATGATAAAGACGGAAAACTTGAAGCTATTATTATAAAAGGCGAAAAAACTTCTAAAGAGTACGAAATTGATAAAGAAAATAACAAAGTATCTGCTATTGCAGAAAGAGATAATACTACCGGAAACATTGTTCGTGCAGATTATTTCGGAACAGAATATAACAAAAATACAAGTTCCTTTACAAAAATATTTGATCCCGATACAAACAAAATGATTAAGGAAGCATATTTTGATGAAGGAACTCTAAGAAGTATCAATATTATTGATAATAAAGAAAACAGATCAATAGAAAATTCTTTTGAAAATGACGGTTCTCTTTACTCAGTAAAAGTAACCGACTTAAATACAGGTATCTCAAATCGTTATTCTTTAGATAACAGCAAACAAATAAAATTTATTGAAATTTGCGATGAAAACTATAACACTTTAAAAAATTATTCTTACAATAACGGCAAAGTTGAAGAAATTACAGAATACAAATACAAACCAATTAAAAATATTTATGGAATTACTCCTGATAATATTTCATTAAAACCTGCCGATTTTATAGAAAAACCGAAAGTTGAATCTCTTAACGGTGAGAAAAAATATAGATCTAACGGAACATTAGAATCTGTAACTGTCCAAAACGGCGATTTAAAAACAGAATATTTAATCGATTATGACGGAAAAAATGTATATCGAATTAATGAATTTGAAAAAGATCAAAAGATTAAAAGCTATGACTTTGGAGAAACCGGCTCTTTAAATATCAAAGAATATAAAAATGACAAAATTCACAAAATAACTTTTTACAAAGAAAACAAAAAACTTGAGTCAATATTTGAGCTGAATGAAAAAAGTGACATTACAAAAACATTAGACTATTCAGCAGATGGAAGTTATATAAGAAGATATTCTGAAGAAAATAATCCTGAATATGGTTCTATAAACCTAAAATTTAACAAAAATAAGGAACTTATCGGGGTAGATATCCAAAACATCGAAAAAACACAAACAAGTTTTAAAGAATAGATTTTATATCCCATCGAACTAGAGATAATAAAATATTTTTATTGTAATATCAGAAGTATGAAAATTATAATCAGTATTTTAATAATTTTTATACTTCTGTCTTTTTGGGGAATTATTATTGAACCATACATTTTGACTGTAAAGAAAGTCACCATTAAAGACGAGCAGTTAAAAGGTCTCAAAATAGTTTTTGCAACAGACTTTCATTACAAACCTTATGAAAAATTCAGACTAAAAAGAGATGTAAAAAAAATTAATGAGCAAAACGCTGATATAATAATTCTTGGCGGAGATTTTGTAAATGGACACGTAAAGGGTTGTACTCTTAAAATAACCGAAATTGCAAAAGAATTAGGCAAACTAAAATCTAAATATGGTACATTTGCTGTCTTAGGAAATCATGATGTATGGCAAGATGCTGCATTAGCTTATGAAAGCCTTTCCAAAAATAACATTACCGTTCTAAAAAACAGTAGTGTCAAAGTAAATAACTTTTATATCGCAGGTTTAGAAGACTTACAAACTCAAACTCCGAATATTGAAAAGGCTTTAGAAAATACAAAATCTCCAATTATCTTAATTTCACACTCACCTGATGTGATTTATGATGTTCCAAAAAATGTTAATCTTACACTATCAGGACATTTGCACGGTGGTCAAATAAATTTACCGTTTATTGGCCCCATAATAGCGCCATCCAAATATGGTACAAAATTTGCTTATTGCCTCTACAATATTGAGAATAAAAAACTTTTTGTATCCCGTGGTATTGGTACAAGCGTTCTTCCTATACGTTTTCTTTGTTTGCCGGAAATTGTTGTAATTGAATTTATTTAGAATTAGTTTCTATACTAACAACCTCTGCTTTTTTAGGTTTCTTAATAAATAACAATAAAGGAATTACAAGCAAACACAAAACACCAAAAATTCTGAAAGAATCTATAAATGCCCACAATGTAGATTGTTTTATTAATTGACCATATATTGAATATTGAGACATATAATTTGCAACTGAATGTTCTGCATAAGCAGACAATGCTCCGGCTGTTGATTGCATTCTTTCTACAAAAACAGAATTTAAATCATGCAATTTTCCGACAAGCATATATTGGTGAATTTGTGCAAATCTTGTAAGCATTGTAGCAACTAAAGATGTACCAATAGCACTTCCTATATTTTTAAGCAAATTTTGAATACCTGTCGCGTTTGTCATTTGTGCATTTTTTAAAGTATCAACAGAAAGATTTATTATCGGTATCATGGATAGTCCCATTCCCATTCCCATAAAGAAATTCGGAATTGCTATATTCATATTAGATATTTGTAAATTCAATGCCCCGAAAGCTAAACTGGCACCACCAATCAAAGATAATCCTATAATTACCATAAGCCTGTTATCAAGCTTGTTTGTTAAGAATGCAGTCAATACCATCGCAGCTAAACTTCCAAAGCCTCTTGGCATCATTGTTGCTCCGCTTAAAAATGCAGTATATCCCATCATACTTTGTAAAAATTGCGGTAATATCGCTAAAGACGCATACAATACAGCCTGAATTACAACTTGAATAATTGTCCCTGCTGTGAAATTTCTATCTTTAAATACAGATAAATCAATTAAAGATTCTTTATTTGTTATTTGTGAATGGAAAAACAAAATACATGCAACCATTGACACTCCAAAAGTCCATCTTATCCATGTTGCATTAAACCAATCGGCATTATTTCCTTTATCCAGTACTGTCTGTAATGTAACAAGCCAAATTGTTAAATATAAAAATCCTTTAATATCAATTTTAACATTTTTTTGTTTTTTTGCATAAGGTGGATCTTCCAAAAGTTTATGACATAACAAAGCTGCAGCACAGCCAAAAGGAACGTTTATATAAAAAATCCAAGGCCAAGTCCAGTTATCAGTAATCCATCCGCCTAATACAGGTCCTATTATTGGAGCTAAAATTATACCCATACCAAATACAGACATTGCAAGTCCGCGTTTTTCTTTGTCAAAACTTTCTATCATTACAGCCTGTGATATCGGCAAAATTCCGCCACCGCCAAAGCCTTGAAGAATACGAGCAAAAATCATAAATTCTATATTTTTTGCCATCCCGCAAAGCATTGATGCTATTGTAAACATCATAATACTTATGATAAAAAAGTTTTTACGTCCGAAAACTTTACTGAAAAAATCTACTGCCGGAATTACAATACCTGC
>CALVAU010000120.1 GCA_944325615.1 Candidatus Gastranaerophilales bacterium
GGAAATTCTAATATTTGATTTTCTTTTCCATACTTTTCAAAATATTTTCTTACTTTTTCAATAGACATAATTCCTCACTAAAATTCAATATACGTAGTATCTGCACATCCATTTTGCGGAAGACTAAACCAGAACGTACTTCCTTGGTTCAATCTGGATTTAAAACCGATATCACCGTGATGAGCGTTAGCTATCACTTTGCACAACGCAAGTCCAACCCCTGATCCTTGCTGGCGTTTGAGCTTGTTTCTATTGACTTGAGAAAAGAAATTGAATATTTTATCATAATCTTTTTTCCTTATCCCATCACCAGAATCTTTTATTTCAAAAATATAATCTCTGTTTTCATCAACATAAGTAACTATTACAATCTTTCCGCCGACTTTATTAAATTTCAAAGCGTTTGATATCAAATTAAAAATCAATTGCTTAAAACGTTTCAAATCAGCCGTAATTTCGACATCCATCATTGTATAGCTTATTTTTATATCTTTTTCTTTTACAATTTCTTCAAAACTGTAAATAATATCTTTGATTACATCTTTCGGTCTAAATGTTTCATATTTCAGTTCTAAAGGCTTATATTCAGACCTTGCCATATCCAAAATATCTTGAATTAAACTAAGCAAAAATCTTGAACTTTTAGAAATATTGTCAATATATTTGTAATTATCACTTCCTGCCAACTCAGCTTTCAACATATCTGAAAAACCGATAATTGAATTGAGCGGGGTTTTATATTCATGTGAAATACTTGCAAGAAATTGAACCTTTTCCTGGTTTGTCCTTTTCAATTCATCGTTTAATGAAATAATCTCCATTTTGGAATTCACTGATTCCATAAGCATTTCAACTATTACATTATTTCTTTTATTGAAATTCTTATTTTTATGAGCTAACGCAACAAAACCTAAAACTGTATTTTTATAGTAAATAGGCTCGATTATCACCTGATCTTTTGAAATAGAATTTAAGTATTCGATAATATCTTCATTATCAAAATTGTTAGTCAGCATATCAACACCGACTTTAGAAATTTTTTCTATCAAATGTACAAGTCTTTTGTTATTTTTTTTACCCTCAGCAAAAGAATACTGCTTAATATCAATATGATTTCCTATACTGCTCAATAAACAAAAACAGACAGCATGAGCGTGTGTTAATTCTAAAAATCCTGATAAAACGGCCTTTGCAAGTTCTTTAGATGATGATATTGTATTAAGTTTTTTCAAAAAAATACAAATATTTTTTTCATGAGAAATATTCATTGTATAATCATAATATGAACAAAAAATTATTTGTATTGTCCGGTTCCTCCGGAGTCGGAAAAGGCACAGTATTAAAAGGTTTTTTAGAAAAAAATCCAAATTTTATGCTCTCAATTTCTTGCACAACAAGAGCTCCTCGTCCAGGTGAAGTTGATGGCGTAAATTATTTTTTTATTTCTCAACAAGAATTTAAAAATTGCATAGAAAATAACAAATTTTTAGAATGGGCCGAATTTGCAGGAAACTTTTACGGAACAAAGAAAAAATATATAAATCAGTGTCTTGCTGAAGGCAAAGATATTATCCTAGAAATTGACACCCAAGGAGCATTGCAAGTAAAAAAACAAATGCCTGAAGCTGTTCTAATTTTTATTTGTCCGCCTTCTTATGAAGCATTGGAAAACAGACTACGCGGCAGACATACAGAAGATGAAGCAACTATTCAAAAACGACTTCAACAAGTGAAAATTGAACTTGAACGTGCAGAAAAATTTGACTATAAAATAGTAAATGATAACTTAGACGAAGCAATTAAAAATCTCGAAGAAGTAATAAAAGGAGAAATGCAAAAATGCTAAGCGGTAAAAATATTCTGCTTGGAATAACTGGCGGCATTGCAGCTTACAAAATTTGCGAACTAGTTAGAATATATAAACGAGCAAATGCAAATGTGAAAGTTGTATGCACACCAAATGCACTCAATTTTGTAACTAAACTTACACTCCAAAGCCTAAGTCAAAATGATGTGGCAACTGAACAGTTTGAGATTGACAATTTTAAACCTGAACATATTTCTTATGCAGATGAAGCAGATATTTTTGTAATTGCCCCCGCTACAGCAAACACCATTTCAAAAATAGCAAACGGGATAGCTGACAATCTTTTGACATCAATCGTTGCAGCCTTCAAAAAACCGATAATTATAGCTCCCGCAATGAACTGCAACATGTGGAGCAATCCGTTTGTACAAGAGAATTTACAAAAACTTATAAACAACGGATTTTTAACTGTTCCACCCGAGAGCGGATTTTTAGCTTGCGGAACTACTGGAGAAGGTCGTCTTGCATCTTTAGACAAAATTTTTGACAAAACAGTTGAAATATTAAATTGTAAAAATAAAATTTTAACAGGCAAAAAAGTAATTATCACAGCTGGCGGCACAATCGAAGATATTGATCCAGTCAGATACATTTCAAATTATTCCTCAGGCAAAATGGGGATTTCTATTGCAGATTGTGCGTATTCTCAAGGTGCTGAAACGATATTAATCACAACAAAAGATGTGGTAAAACCATACAAAGTAATCAAAGTAAAATCAGCACTTGAAATGCAGCAAGCAATTTTTGATGAATTTGATGACACAGATTATATTTTTATGGCAGCAGCAGTAGCCGATTTCAGGGTAAAAAACTTCAACGAGCAAAAAATTAAAAAAACAGAATCAAATGAAATGACTATCGAATTAATTAAGAACCCTGACATTTTAAAAAGCCTTTGCGATAAAAAAGCAAATTCAAATTCTTCAGTTAAAATTGTTGGATTTTGCGCAGAAACAGAAAATTTAATAGATTATGCAAAAGCAAAAATAAAAAACAAAGGCTGTGATTACATTGTCGCAAATGACGTCAGCAGAAAAGATATCGGATTTTCTTCAGATGAAAATGAAGTATATTTAATTGATAAGAATTTAGATGTTGAAAAATTTGAAAAACAAAGTAAAGCATTAATTGCAGAAAAAATAATCGGAGAAGTTTATGCAAAAAGCCGAAATTTATGCAATATTAAATAAATTTGCACCTCCTGAATTTGCCCAAGATTGGGATTGCTCAGGAATAGCTGTTGAAAATTCAACAGAAGAAATAAAAAAGGTAATGCTTGCACTCACTGTAACTGATGATATCGTCAACCAAGCAAAAGCAAATAATTGTGATATGATAATCAGTCATCACCCGCTGTTTTTTGTACCTTTTGCATATAAAGATATAAATATTTTTTCTGCTCACACAAACCTTGATTTGACAGAAGGCGGAACTACAGATGAATTGATAAAAGCTTTAGAACTTATCAAAAACAGCCAAAACAGCTTTGTAAGATACGTAGAATTGGCTGAGTCAATATCAGTTGAAGATTTTGCAAAAAAACTTTCTGAAATTTCACCTAATCTGCGCTATGTAAATAACAAAAATGTAGAAACGATAAAAAAAATCGGATTTTGCGCAGGCAGCGGGGCTGATTTTATTGAAACAGCAAAAGATGATGGTGCTGATGCTTTTGTAACCGGTGATTTAAAGTTTCACACTGCACTTGATAGTACAATCGTTCTTTTTGATATCGGACACTTTGAAAGTGAGATTTTAGTATTGAAAGTATTTGAAAAACTGTTAAAAAATAAAGTAGAAATAGTATTTGCAAAAGAAAAATCTCCTTTTAAGACTTTTAAATAAAATAAAATATTGACAAAGAAATTTCAGCAAATAGAATAATAAATGTACCCGATATTGGGGCGTCGCCAAGTGGTAAGGCAGCTGGTTTTGGTCCAGCCATTCAGAGGTTCGAATCCTTTCGCCCCAGAATAAAAAAACTCTCACAAATGTGAGAGTTTTTTTTATTGACTAAAAATACTTGCAAAATGTAACCCTATAAGAAGTGTTATCAATCGGGGAAGCAAACTTTATATCTTTCAATCTGTTTGATGATATTGAATGATAATTTGCTTCAATTAACAATTTATTTTTGGGATTTATCGAATATATTGTCTGCAATATTGTATTTATTGCAAACTGGGTATTTTTATTTTTAAAATCATTTTTAACATGCAATGCCGGATTGACCGCAAAACTAAACTTTCCTGAAGATACACTCCACCTCACTGGAGATAGATCAAATGCTATTTGTTTCACTCTTTTGGAAAAAGCAAACATCCCGCGACTCCAAAAACTGAGCGGAGAATACTTATTCCACTTTAAATCATTTGTAAAAATTCCAATAAAATTACTTTTTTTATCTGAATTTAACGTAGCACCAAAAAATGCATTGAAATTATTATTTTTAGTCTGAATGCCAAGATTTGCTCCACGATAAAGCGACATATCATGATTTATGAATCCTGATATGCCGACTTCTGAAAAAAGTTTCATATTATTATTCAATGGGACCTGTGCCTTTGCATTACCAACCAATGAAGACATTCCGACAATTCCCATAAATACATTTTTTTTGATATTCATCTAAGGGCAATTTTCCTTTATTTTTATATTATATATTAAAAATAAAGTTATATTTTTACCGTTTTTTATAAATCTACATCAGATTCTTTAATTGGTGCACCGATTACACGCTCAACCTCAGCCGCATTGATATTGTAATTCAGCAAGTTTGAATAATAATCCAACTGTGCTGTCAAATATGAGTTTTCTGCATCTTTAAACTCGATTGCATCACCCAATCCGACCTGATATCTTCTAAACGCTTGATATTGACGTTCTTTTGCCTGTTGCAGTGCAAGTTTTGATACGCCCAAACTGTCATGAGAATTCATTAAACTTATATATGCACTTTTTACTTCCAAATATACATTTTGCTTTTGTTGCTCGTAATCCGCTACAGCTTTTTTATAAGTAGCTGTTGCTTCATCTACTTGCTTTTTCAAAAGCATTAAATTTAATCCTGTATAATTCAACTGAACTCCGAATTGATACCCATAATCAGAATCAATTTGGCGTCCGCCTTGATTGTAAGATCCAAACGCACTCAAATTTGGGGTAAATGCTCGTTTTGCACTACGTACGTTCATTTCAGCAGCATCCATTCTCTTCTTTGATGCAAGCAATGCAGGTCGAGAAGCTTCTGCTGTTGCAAGAAGATCTTTGAAGTTTACGTCATAAGCTTTTGTATTCAATTTATCTTTTAAAATTACACCCTCTAATTCAGGAATACCTACAGCATTTGCTAGTTGTGCTGCAGCAAGTTCAAGTGTATTTTTAGCTTTGATTAAATTAACTTTTGCATTACCTGCGTTGTATTCAGCTGTTGTTACATCTATTTTTGCTTTTTTACCTATTTGATAATGTGCTCTTGCCTGTTTCAATTGCAATTCAAAATCTTTTACGGTATCTTCATAGACCATCTTTTGAATTTCTGCAAATACGAGGTTGTAGTATGCTACTTTTACATTATAAATAACAAGCTCGATACTTGTCTCAGCGTCGTATCTTGAAGCTTCAAAATCTCTTTTTGCATAATCTGCTAAGGCTTTTGTTTTACCAAAATCAAATAAAAGCATATCAGCTGATACTGTCGGCATATAATACATATTATATTTTTGACTCATCATTCTCATATAAGAATTTGACATCGTCATAAACATATCATTACGAGAATAATTTACCCCAGCACTCAGGGTAGGAAAATAATTTGACCAAGCTTGTCCTATACGAGATTTGTAAATTTCAGAATTGCTGATAGCTGACATAATTGTCGGATGGTGTGTAATTGCAAGTTTTATACAATCGCTCAAAGTTACTTCTCCGTTCATATCAGCATATTCTATTTTACTGTTTATTACGGGGAATTTAGTTTCATACATGCCTTCAGCTTCTTTTGATGAGTCTTTTTTGCTTTTGGCATTTAGAATACTTTTTTTACGTTCCTGCCTTTTATTAACTTTTTTATTCTTCTCCGGGGCTACAATATGAATTTCTTCAGGCTTTTTAGCGATATTAGATTTTGATACCGCTTCTACCTCTTTAGATAAAACGGATCCTGTAGAAATCGCTAGAACTGAACATACTAATAACAGGTTAACTATCTTTTTCATTTTACCGAAATCTCCAAATCTTTTTCCGTAATTTCCTTTTTAGGGAACAAATCAACAAATTCCTGAACTATTACATAGAACGCAGGAGTGAGCACTGCACCTATTGTAGCTGCTGCTATCATACCACCGAATACGGTAGATCCAACTGAAATTCTTGAATTTGCGCCTGCACCTTGAGCAAATATCATAGGCAATACACCGATGATAAATGCTAATTCAGTCATCATAATCGCTCTAAATCTTAGTTTTGCAGCTTTTATCGCAGCTTCTTTAACTGAAAGCCCGTTTTTCTCATGCTCTTCTTTTGCAAATTCTACAATCAAAATAGATTGTTTTGCAGCAAGACCAATCAAAGTAATCATACCTACCTGAGAATATATATCAAATGATTGGTTAATCATCATTTGGAATATCAAAGCTCCCAATGCAGCAATTGGTGATATTAGCAATACTGCAACAGGAATTGTATAGCTTTCATATAAGGCAACAAGGAATAAATATACAAATATCAAGGCCATACTAACGATTATAAATGTTTGTCCCGACGCTT
>CALVAU010000121.1 GCA_944325615.1 Candidatus Gastranaerophilales bacterium
AATTAGATCAAAATATAAATTTACTTCTTTTCAAAATTATCACCGAAAAATGCCCACAAATCTTTAAAAATACAGATATAATCAATATTTTAAATAAAAAGCAATTTGCTCCATTTTTTGACCATAATTTATGCGCTTATTTTAAGCTTTTAAGAAATAGGATGAGCAAATATAACCCCATAGAAAGCTTTTTTGTTTTTTTACATAATATATATTATAGCCATATATCAACAAGTTATAAAATGGCTCTGAATAGCCTTATATTAAACGATTTTGTTTTTGAACCAATACTAGGTGATGCAAGAAGTTCTATATTATCAGATGATAATATATACAATTTGGTATTTTTAGATGCTTTTACTCCTGCAAAATGTCCTGCACTATGGTCACTTGAATTTTTCAAACTGCTTTTTGAACATCTTGATAATGAAAATGGAATGATCTTGACTTATTCAAATTCTGCAGCTGTGAGAAATGCAATGTTAAATGCTGGATTTTATGTTGGAAAAATTTTTAATAATGAATTGAATAAATATATAGGCACAGTTGCAGTAAAAAATAAATCACTCATAAAACATGAGCTTTCAGAATACGATTTTGGGCTTATCAATTCAAAAGCTGGTATATTTTATCGTGATGAAAATTTAAATGCCCAAAATGAGCAAATTATCGCTGCTCATAAAAATGAAGTAGAAAACAGCAATAAAATATCAAGTTCCAGATTTATAAAAGAGTTTAAAAAAGCAAATCACAAATAAATTTTATTTGAATATAGCTAAGCGATACAATAATTAAAACTTTATTTTTATTAATTTAAAATTTACAAATATAAAAAATAAAATTTCAAAAAAAATTTATTTTAGAAATATTAAAAATTTTGCAATTGACAATATAATTTATTATAATTAAATAATGGATAAATATGATGTAATAGTAATTGGTGGTGGAACTGCAGGGTGTGCAGTTGCTTATACTGCAGGAATGGCAGAATTAAATGTTTTATTAATCGAAAAAGGGATTCACCTTGGCGGTACAATAACTTCTGCACTTGTTGTCCCAGCAATGAAATGTGGTGAACATCAAATAAATACTGAGTTTTATGATGCTCTTGCCGCTGAATTAAAGGCTATTGGCGGGCAAGCAACTTATTTAGATAATCAAGGTTGGTTCAATCCTGAGCTCACAAAAATTGCTCTGGATAATTTAATGGCAAAAGCCTCAGTAGAAGTCTTTTTTGATACACACATACAGGACGTATTGGTTGAAGGTACTGAGTTAAAAGGCATAAAGATTTCAAAGGAATTATTATCAGTATATAACGATACGTTAGAAAATATTGATAGAGATTTATCAGTATCTATCGCGGCGAAGTATTATGTTGATGCAACTGGAAATTGTGAAATCGGAAAACTTTGTGGATGTAATTTTTTAGAAGAAAAAAATGAACAGCAACCGGTCAGTTTAAGATTTATGATGGGCGGAGTGGATGTTCCGCGTTTTGCAGACTGGCTTAAAGAGTTTGATAAGGATCGAAACGTTACAACAGTAGAGGATATAGACGGCTTTATCCACTTATCTACAGCCTATACTTGGGATAAGGACAAAAAGTGGGCTCTTGCGCCTCTATTTGAGGATGCTGTAAGCAAAGGAATCCTTAAAAACCACGATAGGAACTATTTTCAGATATTTACAGTTGCCGGAATGCCTACAAATATTGCGTTTAATTGTCCTCGAATTATTGATTATACCGATACTTTGCAGGTTAAAAATATATCAAAAGCCTTGCAGTTAGCCCGTCAAAACATATTCAGACTTGCGAATTTCTGCAGAATCTATTTACCTGGATTTGAAAATGCTTATATTTCTAATATCGCAGATATGCTTGGTATTCGCGTATCTCGAAGGATTAAAGGGAAATATATTTATACTATAAAAGATGTTAAGTCTGCGAAGCAATTTGATCATCCTGTACTTGTTTCTAATTACCCTGTCGATGTTCATAGCAATGAAAAAGACAAATCTACTCTTGATGTTGTCTCAGATTATCAATTACCTTTAGAAAGCCTTATGTCGGCAGATATAGACAATCTCTACGTTGCAGGAAGATGTATTTCCGCTGATTTTATGGCACAAGGTGCACTTAGAGTTCAAGCAAGCTGTTTTTCTATGGGTGTGGGGCTTGGAAAATATTTCGCTGAATGCGAGGGTAAATCGGTTAACTTTTAGATAATTTTGAAATTAAAATTTGAGCAGCGTTCAAAAGCGGGTCTATTGTTGGCGAAAACGGTGGAGCATAAGTAAGATCGTTTCTGTGAAATTCTTCTACCGTAAGACCTGCTAAAAGCGCACTTGTTACCGTATTTACTCTTTTATCAGCATCACCAGCACCGACACCTTGACATCCAAGCAATTTGCCTGTTTTCTTATCGGCAATCAATTTTAAGGTAATATTATTAACATCAGGCATATAGCCTACTTTATCATCTTTTGAAACTTTAGCAAAAACGGTTTCAATACCTAGTTGTTCAGCCATTTTTACGCCTATTCCTGTCATTGACATTGTAAGAGAAAGACATCTCGTAACAGCAGAGCCTAATACCCCCATAAATTTATCTTCACCGCCGCAAGCATTTATAGCAGCTGTTCGACCTTCTTTATTAGCATTTGTACCAAGAGGCAGCCAAATCTTTGAATTTGTAATGAGCAAATTTTCTTCCACACAATCGCCACAGGCATAGATATCTTTTATATTAGTTTCCATTTTTTCATTTACTTTAATAGCACCAGTAACACCAATTTCAATTCCTGCTTCTACTGCAATCGCTGTGTTTGGACGAACTCCCGCACACAGAACTACCAAATCCGCTGGAAATTCTTTACCGGAACCAGTTTTTACTGATTTTACGCCTTCATTGTCTCCTGAAAATTCAGTTGCAATTTCTGATGTTAGAATATTAAATCTTCCTTCGTTAATAAAATTAAGTTGCTCAAGAATCAACTGGGACATATCATCGTCAAAAGTTTGCATAATTGTATTTGAATATTCGATTAACGTCACATTCAAATTTTGCTTGACTAAAGCTTCAAGCATTTCTATACCGATATACCCGCCACCAATTATCACAGCATTTTTGGATTTTTCAGCTTTTTCTCTGATAGCTATGCCATCTTCGATTTTACGTACGGTATAGACATGGTTCAAATTAACATTTTTAATCGGCGGTATTACAGGACTTGCCCCGATTGCAATAATAAGCTTGTCATAATCGACTAAAAACGCCTCAGGAGAAGTTAAGGACTGAATAAGCACCTGTTTTGATGATGGCAAAATCTTTATTGCACGATTTTGCAGATGAATATGAACATTGTTTTGTTCAAACTCCTCAGGAGATCTGACGAGCAAGAGTTTGTAGTCTTCGAAATTTCCTTCAATATAATAAGGAAGTCCGCAAGCAGAATAAGAAATATGTGTATCGTCAGTATATAAGTCGATTTGTGCATCAGGCAATATACGTCTAGCTTTTGCAGCAGCTTTGGCGCCTGCTGCGACACCACCAAGAATTACAATTTTCATAATACCAAAATTCTAATTCCTGAATTTAACAATAACAATACACAACCGTCTAATTCAGTCCGGATGTATTTAGTATAACTTCTCGCATAAATTTGCAATAGCCATCTATGTCATCAAGATCATCGTTTTCTTGGCTTTCATCAATTAAAGCTCTTATTTCGATAATTATCTTCTCATTTTCTAAGTTGTCAAAATCCATAATACACACTCCTCTTCTTTGTAAAGTTATAATCGGAGTTTTTGAAAAAAACTTTATAGTTTGCAAAGATTTTGTTACAAATATATAAATTAAAAGAAAAAATTTCTTTCTTTTGCTTTAATATAAGCGACAAAGGAGAAAAAATGAAAATAGACAGCATAACTACTTATAATCAACCAAACTTTCAAGCAAAATTTTTAAATACAAATACTTTAAAAGAAGTTGCAGAATATGCAATTAAAAATGATAAATTTAAAAAATTGAATAAAGCAAGGAAAAACATAGAAAACTACGATTATTTTTCTAAAATAGCTGTTGAATTAGAAAAAGATAAAAAATCTAACAAAAATATATATACATTTACAGCTTTTGTTCCAAAATATACTATTAACAAAAACAAAGAGGTTATTACTAGATATAAAAAAAATATTACAAAGGTTCCTTCAAATACAAATAACTACCTCAAGGAAATCTATAATTTAATTATAAAAATGGGAAATAATGCACCTGAGAAC
>CALVAU010000122.1 GCA_944325615.1 Candidatus Gastranaerophilales bacterium
GAAAAAGCAGGATTGATAAATAAAGATACGGTGATAATCGAGCCGACTAGCGGTAATACAGGAATAGGGCTTGCTTTAGTGTGTGCAATTCGCGGGTATAGAATGATATTGACTATGCCAGAGACAATGAGCTTAGAAAGAAGAAAGCTTCTTGCTGCGTATGGTGCAGAATTAGTTTTGACTGACGGGAAAAAAGGTATGCAGGGTGCAGTAGAAAAAGCAGAAGAATTACATAAAGAAATAAAAAATTCATTCATTCCACAACAGTTTGCAAATCCCTCAAATCCGGAAGCTCACGTAAATTCTACAGCCGAAGAAATTTGGGCAGATACTGATGGCAAAGTTGATTTTGTAATTGCAGGTGTAGGTACTGGAGGTACAATTTGCGGGATTGCAAAAGGTCTGAAAGCTAAAAATCCTAATATAAAAGCAATAGCAGTAGAGCCAAAATCTTCACAAGTACTCGTTGGAAACCCTGCGGGGCCTCATAAAATTCAAGGAATAGGCGCAAATTTTGTACCTGCAAATTTTGATAAAAATCTTGTAGATGAAATTATTGCGGTATCAGATGAAGATTCTATAATTACGGCTCGTGAAATGGCTAAAAAGGAAGGTATATTATCAGGGATTTCATCAGGAGCTGCGCTTTGGGCTGCGAATGAAATTTCAAAACGTCCGGAAAACAAAGGAAAATTGATTGTTGTAATTCTTCCTGATAGCGGAGAAAGATATTTATCAAGTGAATTGTTTCAGTAAGAATTATTAAAATTTAAATCATTAAGAAATGTAACGTTTAAAACAATTCTTGAAATTCATTTTCAAGAATTGTTTTTATATAAATAGAAGAGAGACGCGGAGGAGTTTTATATGTTAGCAGCAAGATCAATCAATGAAAATGTTTGGGACTTAGATAATAATTTAGTTTTTTGTAATGAATTAAATGGTTTTACTCGAATGATTTCCATTGAAACAATTAATGGCAGAAGAGTTAAAAATTCTTATAAAGCTGATACACAAAAGAAAGTTGCTGAACTTTTTCCAAACGGATTACCAAAAGGGATGAATGTTTTATTTGTTTCATTTGCAGAATAATGTAAAGACTAGATAAAAAAAGAGCAGAGACTATTTTAAGTTTCTGCTCTTTTTTATTTGATATGAAATTTAATTACATCATACCGCCCATGCCGCCCATACCAGGCATTGCAGGAACATCTGATTTTTCTTCAGGAATGTCAACAACTGCAGCTTCTGTAGTTAATAGCATAGAAGCAACTGAAGCCGCATTTACAAGAGCTGATCTTGTAACTTTAGCAGGATCTACGATACCAGCTTGGAACATATCAACGTATTTGTCGTTCAAAGCATCATAACCGTAAGCACCTTCGTGAGCTAAAATTGCATCAACTACAACGTCAGCTTTAGCACCAGCGTTACGTGCAATTGCTCTTAGAGGTACATCAAGTGCTGCTGTAAGAATTTTGAAACCTACTTTTTCATCGTCTGATGTGAAGTTAATAGTTTCAATTTGTTTTTCCAAGTGTTGTTGAACTCTTAATAATTCAACACCACCACCAGGTACGATACCTTCTTCGTTTGCAGCTCTTGTAGCGTTAAGAGCATCTTCAATTCTTAGTTTTCTTTCTTTTAATTCAACTTCAGAAGCTGCACCAACTTCGATTAGAGCAACGCCGCCTGATAGTTTTGCCATTCTTTCTTGAAGTTTTTCTTTATCATATTCAGAATCTGAAGCTTCGATTTGTTTTTTGATTAATCTGATTCTGTCTTGAACAGCTTCTTTAGTTTCGTTACCTACAACAATTGTAGTTTCGTCTTTTGTAACTGTTACACGTTTTGCTTTACCAAGCATTTGTGTTGTAACGTTTTCTAATTTGATACCAAGTTCTTCAGTGAACATTTCGCCGCCTGTAAGAATTGCGATATCTTCAAGCATAGCTTTTCTTCTGTCGCCAAATCCAGGAGCTTTTACAGCAACAGCTCTTAAAACTTTTCTCATAGTGTTTACAACTAATGTTGCTAAAGCTTCGCCTTCGATGTCTTCAGCGATTAATAACAATGCTTTTCCATCGCGTGCAACTTGTTCAAGTAGAGGAACTAAGTCAGAAATAAGGTTAATTTTCTTGTTGCAGCAGAATACGTATGCATCTTCTAATACTGCTTCCATTCTCTCAGGATCAGTTACAAAGTAAGGTGAGATATAACCTTTGTCGAATTGCATACCTTCTACAACTTTTAAGTTAGTTCCGAAAGATTTACTTTCTTCTACTGTAATTACGCCGTCATGTCCGACTTTTTCCATAGCTTCAGCAATCAATTCACCGATTTCTCTGTTGTTGCCTGCTGAAATTGCTGCTACTTGAGCGATTTCTTCTTTTGTATTTACAGGTTTTGACATGTCTTTGATTTTTGCAACAGCCATATCAACAGCTTTGTCGATACCGCGTTTGATAGACATTGGATTTGCACCTGCTGTTAAGTTTTTCAAACCTTCTCTAACGATTGCTTGAGCTAGAACTGAAGCTGTTGTTGTACCGTCACCAGCTACATCGTTTGTTTTTGAAGAAACTTCTTTTAACAATTGTGCTCCTGCGTTTTCTAAACCATCTTTCAATTCGATTTCTTTTGCAATTGTTACACCATCGTTAACGATTTGAGGTGCACCGAATTTTTTTCTAATATAACGTTGCGGCCTTTTGGTCCAAGTGTAACTTTTACCGCATCTACAACTGCATCTATACCTTTAAGAAGAGCTT
>CALVAU010000123.1 GCA_944325615.1 Candidatus Gastranaerophilales bacterium
AGGTATCAACCATAATTGAAATAGGCTCAGCTACACCGATTGCATAAGCAAGTTCGATTTCGCATTTTTCAGCTAGTCCTGCTGCCACAACGTTTTTAGCTACGTATCTTGCTGCATAAGCTGCAGATCTGTCAACTTTTGTCGGATCTTTTCCAGAGAATGCACCGCCACCGTGACGAGAGTATCCGCCGTATGTATCTACGATAATCTTACGACCAGTCAATCCAGCATCACCTTGAGGGCCACCTACTACGAAACGTCCTGATGGGTTTACTAAAATTTTAGTTTCTGAATCTAATTTTATAGCTTCATTTTCAAATACATAATCTATTACATATTTTTTAATGTCGTTTCTAATTATTTCTTGAACTTTTTCATTATCTGAAACACCATTGATTTCAGGATCATGTTGAGTTGAAATCAATACTGTATGAATTCTTGATGGTTTGCCATCTACATATTCAACAGTTACTTGAGATTTTCCATCCGGTCTAAAATAATCAACAAGACCTTGTTTTCTTACTTGAGCTAATCTGTATGATAATTTATGAGCCAAGCTGATTGGCAATGGCATCAACTCAGGGGTTTCGTTACAAGCATAACCAAACATAATACCCTGGTCACCAGCACCGATATTTTCTGTTTCTGAAACTGATGTATCAGCATTTGTAGCTCTTGTTTCTAATGCTTTATTTACACCACCTGCAATATCACAAGATTGTTCGTCAATACTTGTCAATACTGCACAAGTTTTGTAATCGAATCCGCCACCTTCACGACCGATATATCCGATATTTTTAATTGTATTTCTTACAACTGAAGGGATATCAACATAACAATCAGCTGTAATTTCACCGCAGACTAATGCCATCCCTGTTGTTACTGTAGTTTCAGCAGCAACACGTGCTTGGGGGTATTTTGTCAAAAACTCATCCAAAATAGCATCAGAAATCTGATCACATACTTTGTCGGGGTGCCCTTCTGTTACTGATTCAGAAGTAAATAAAAAATTTTTTGGTGTCATTTTTTGTTCTCCTTAATTGTTTTACCGCCGGTAAGTTTTTAAATTCCAACCCGGCCACTCCATTAAGAAACAGCATACATCCAAAAATCTTCAAAATCAAATAATCTATTAATATATATTACAGAAAATTTAAATCAATATTCAAACGATACAGAAAGAACCATTTCCTTCTCATCTACAGAAACAACAGCCCAACGCACAGGTTTTATACCTTTTGCTTTTAGAATATCTTCTATCTTTTGATTGTCTTTAGTAAATTCTATTTTTACAATATCTGATTTTATCATAACTTCTTAATCTGCATTGAACCGTTGTTATCTTAAAAAATGCCGCATAAAGGCCAATAAAGGGACTTTGCTTAGCCGTTTGCGAGGATTTGATTTCCGAAGGATAAGTATGCCTATGGCTAACCCTGTTTTTGTGAATAACAAGAGCAAAAAAGGGTTCAAGTTCTAATCGGCAAAAGCCGATAAAGGGACTTGAACCCTTGACCTACTCATTACGAATGAGTTGCTCTACCAACTGAGCTATATCGGCAATTTTATTTATTTTTCATTGGAGTTGGTAGAGCAAGCTCTACGATTTTTTTACTCCGTTACGTTTCACTCCACTGGGGAGCTATATCGGCATTTTTATTCATTTTTCATTGGAGTTGGTAGAGCAAGCTCTACTGATTATTTACTCCGTTACGTTTCACTCCACTAGGGGAGCTATATCGGCATTTTTATTCAATTTTCACCCTAGAGACAAGTATAATAAAAAGTTCAAATCATGCCTGACTCTAAAAATATTTTATTCAACGGTTACTGATTTTGCAAGGTTTCTTGGCTGATCCACATCTTTTCCAAGGAATTCTGCAATGTAATAAGCTAGAAGCTGCAACGGAACTATTGCAACCAGCGGGGAGAATAGTTCTTGGACATCAGGAACTCTTATTATATGATCGAATAAATCATCTAACTTACTATCTTTTGAGTTTGTCAGAGCAATCATTCTTGCATTTCTAGCTTTTGCTTCTTCACTATTTGAAAGAAGTTTTTCATATACACAACCTTTCATCAATATTGATAATACAGGCATTGTCTCATCAAGCATTGCAATAGGGCCGTGTTTCAATTCTCCTGCAGGATATCCGGTTGCGTTTATATAGCTTATTTCTTTCAATTTCAAAGCCCCTTCTAAAGCAGTCGGGAAATTTATTCCGCGTGCAACAAATATGAAATCCTTAGTTGAAGAATATGCTCTTGCACATTTTTGAATATCTTCAGTATGAGCAAGAATTTGTTCAATCTTTTGCGGTAAAATCATCATTTCTGCTTTGTAAGAATTCAATTCAGATACCGGAACACTTTCTTTAATTTCAGCCATATATAGTCCCAAAAGATAAAATGCCATCAATTGAGCTGTATAAGATTTTGTTGCTGCAACTGAAACTTCTATACCGGCATTGACTGGAACTAGACTATCCGCCTCTCTTGCCATAGCGCTATCAGGACGGTTAGTAATAATTAGAATATGAGAACCCTTTGCTTTAGCTTGTTTTATAGCTGTCAATGTATCTGCAGTTTCACCTGATTGTGAAACACCTATTACTAAAGTATGTTTATCTGTTACGGTTTTTCTGTAAATATATTCACTTGAAGCTTCTACATCTACTGCAATACCGCAGAAACTTTCAATTATATATTTTCCTATCATTGCAGCGTGCAAAGAGGTACCACAAGCTATTATTTGAATTCGATTTAAATTTTTTAAAGTTTCTTTATTTAATTTAACTTCATTCAATATTATATTTTCATCAGGAGCATGAAGTTTGCCGACTAGTATATTTCTGATTACATCAGGCTGCTCATGAATTTCTTTAAGCATGTAATGTTTATAACCCATTTTAGATAATGCAACAGGCTCCCAAGGCAAAACTTCTATTTTAGGGGAAATTTCATTACCATTAATATCAGTTAAAAGCATTTTTTCAGGAGTTAATATAACAACCTGATTATCATTCAAATACATTGCCTTTTTGGTGTGTTTGATTATCGCAGGGACATCAGATGCTGCAAAATATTCATTTTCTCCTATACCTACAAGTAATGGTGCATTACGTTTAGTTAATACAAGAGTATTTTTACAGTCATTGTGCATAACACATAGTGCATAAGCACCGTCAATTTGTTTTGTTGCTTCTCTCACTGCTTCAGCTAAGTCTTTTGTTTTTG
>CALVAU010000124.1 GCA_944325615.1 Candidatus Gastranaerophilales bacterium
TTTGCTATTTATAATTTATGCTTCGGTGTTGTGTGAAAACATATTGTGAATAAACGCTGCTGCAAAACCTGCTGTTGCTCCGGCAGCTACCAAAGGTGCTGTATAACGTTTATCTTTTACCAATTTGTGCATTGTTCTAATCATTGCTCTTGCACAGAGAGACGATTCTTGATCAACTTCTGAAACAATTCTTCTGAATTCTTTTCCTGATGTGCTTGCTTCGCCACCTAATTTGTTAATTATTTGGTCGATGTTGTAATTAGCAAAACAATTTTTTAATTTAGATGCATATTTGAATTCTTTAGCTTCTTTAGTATCTTTGCCTAAAGCATTAATAATTCCATCAACATCAATGCCTTTGTTTTTTTCATCGTTGATGATACTTAAAACTTTTTTGCCTAATTCTGTTCTTTCTCCGCCTACTCTTTCTGCAAGATCGTTTAATGTCGGATTTTTGAAATTTTCTTTATGATCAATCATCTTTATAAACTCATCTTGAGCAGGTGTTTGAGTTTTTAAAATCTTGAAAGAATTGATTTTTTTCAAGTTTGCATCTTTTCTGCAAGCATTTACAATAGCTGTGTAATTAATATCTTTCTTTTCTGCTTTTTGCAAAGCTATTGCATGCTTTGAACTGTAACCTATAACTCCGCCTATTACAGTTGCATTAATAACCCTCGTTAGCGGATTTCCATTCTCATAATTTACTGCATTTACATTCATAGTTAATAAACCCTTACTTAACTAACACGTAATTTTATACTCTACCACGAGGAATTTTCGTCCTCGTTACTAAAATATATGGCAGATTTACACTTAAATATTTTATGCCATTGCACTAAAACAATTGACCAAAACTGAGTAATTAAATCCACATGGGATGATATCACAAAACTATTTTTTTGTCAATACTTTTATGAAATTTAGTAACAACATGATAAAAACTATAACTAAAATATATAGGGCGTAATGTTTTATGGTATTTTCACCCATTAAAAGTGATGCGATTGCACCTGCTACTATTGCAACTGAAGTTAGAATAAGTACGGTTTTCTTTTGAGAAAATCCGGCATGCAAGAGTTTGTGGTGAATGTGTTCTGCATCAGCAACAAATGGGGATTTCCCTTTGCAAATTCTTCTTGTACTGCTGAATACAATATCCATAATCGGCACAGCGAGTACGACAAACGGTAGTAAAAGAGTTAAAGTTGCAGCTTTCATAACTCCGACAATAGATATTGTTGCAAGCAAAAATCCTGAAAATAATGCTCCGCTATCTCCCATAAATATTTTTGCCGGATTGAAGTTATAAGTCAAAAATGCAAGCATTGAACCTGCGAGGATAAAACCGATTAGTGCAACAATCGGATTTGATGGAGTCATTGCAATAGCTATAATTGCAAGAGTTATTGAGTTGACAGTGATTACTGATCCTGCAAGCCCGTCAACTCCGTCAATAAAGTTTACTGCATTTGAAATTCCGACTATCCAAAGCAGAGTTATCGGATATGACCAAAATCCTAAGTCTATTCCGCCAAAGAACGGTATAGAACTTATTTTTACGCCCAAAAGATACACGATCGTTGCAATTGATAATTGGATGAATAATTTAAATTTTGCATTAAGGTTATACACATCATCGACAAGTCCAAGCAGGAACATTAGAGAACTTCCTAATAAAATTCCTGATAAAAGACTTCCGTATGGATAATAGCTTAAAAATACAAGAGAAAGAAATGTGAGCATTGTGCTTGCCCAAATTGCCACACCGCCAAGTCGTGATACCGGAATTTTGTGTATTTTTCTCTCGTTCGGTAGATCTACAAGTCCTTCTTTTTTTGAAAAATTTATAACAAGCGGTACCAAAAATACACCGAATATATATGCTATTATAGTTCCGATTACGTGTGCGTGTGTGAGTTTAATAATCATTTCTTTTTCTTTCTTTTTAGGCTTTTTGCCAAATTACATATCCGCATATAGAGGATATTTTTTACATAATTTAAGTGAACGTTCTCTTAAATTATTCAATCCTACTTCATTATCTGATGAAAATATTGCAGATGCAATAATTTTTGCAACTTCTGTCATATCTTCTTCTTTGAATCCTCTTGTTGTAACTGCAGGGGTACCTAATCTTATACCACTTGTTACAAAAGGACTTTGAGGATCGTTAGGAACGGTATTTTTATTTGCTGTGATACCTACTTTTTCAAGTACATTTGCCATATCTTTACCGGTTTTACCTGTTCTTCTTAAATCCAAAGTCATAAGATGGTTTTCTGTCATACCGCCTACGATATCCATACCTTCATCCATAAGTCCTTGAGCTAGAGCTTTTGCGTTTTTAATAATCTGAGCTGCATATTCTTTGAATTCAGGTTTTGATGCTTCAAGTAATGCAACCGCTTTTGCCGCAATTATATGTTCTAAAGGTCCCCCTTGCATACCAGGGAAAATTGCTTTATCAATTCCCATTGCATGTTCTGCTTTGCACATTGTAATTCCGCCTCTTGGACCTCTTAGAGATTTGTGAGTTGTTGTAGTCACGAAATCTGCATAAGGTGCAGGTGACGGATGAAGACCTGCAACTACAAGTCCTGCGATGTGTGCAATGTCAGCTAAAAGATATGCACCTACTTCATCTGCTATTTCTCTAAACTTTTTGAAATCAATTATTTTAGAATAATTTGACGCTCCGCAAATGATAAGTTTTGGTTTGTGTTTTAAAGCCATTTCACGAACATTGTTATAATCAATATTTCCGTTTTCATCTACTCCGTAGCTTGCAACGTTAAAATATAATCCTGAAAAGTTAACAGGAGATCCATGAGATAAGTGTCCGCCGTTTGAAAGGTCCATTCCAAGAACGTGATCGCCTGGTTTTAGAGCATACATAAATACTGCCATATTTGCTTGTGCGCCGCTGTGAGGCTGTACGTTTGCGTAAACAAAAACAAAAAGTTCACAAGCACGTTTTTGTGCAATTTCTTCTATCAAATCTATATGCTCACAACCGTTGTAGAATCTTTTGTGAGGTTTTCCTTCTGCGTATTTGTTAGTCAAAACACTCCCTGATGCTTCCATAACCGCTAGAGATGTACAATTCTCACTTGCGATAAGCTCAATTGTGTTTTGCTGTCTTTCTAATTCTTTTTCTATTTGCTCCGCTACAAACGGATCTGTCATTTTTAAGTGTTTTATATTCATACCCTAATCACCTCACAATCTTCCTGAAAAGAATTATATGCTAAAAATACCTATATGACAATAAATTTACAATAGTTAAAGACAATATCGATAAAAAATTTTTTAATAAATTGCACTTCAAAAATTTCGTCATATAATTGGTTGTATGAAAAATGTTAAACAATCAAATGTAAATATTCATAGAGATAGTTGGGTTGAGATAAATTTGGATTATCTTGCACAAAATATTAAAGCTATTCGCAAACAGACTCCAAATAATGTAAAATTGCTTGCCGTCGTAAAAGCAGATGCCTACGGACATGGTGCTGTAATGCTTGCACCTACACTTTTAGCAAGCGGGGCAGATATGTTAGGTGTAGCTTCAATCGATGAAGGGGCTGACCTTAGAAATGCAAAAATTACAGCAGATATCCTTGTACTTGGTGCAGTTCCTGTATGGGCTGTAGAAAGTGCGGTTAAGTTGGATTTAGCTATATCTGTTTTTTCAAAAGACCATATTCTTGCTTGTCGTCAAGCTTATGAGCGTACAGGCATAAGACCAAAAGTTCATGTAAAGATTGATACCGGCATGAATAGAATTGGTGTATCTACAGATGAAGCAGTTGATTTTATAAACGAAGTCAGAAGTTCTGATTTTATAGATTTCAAAGGTGTATTTACTCACCTTGCGAATGCTGAAATTAGAGAAAAAACTGAATTACAAATTGAAAAATGGAACAGCGTAATTTCTAAAATTAATACAGACGGTCTGCTTTTACATATTCTAAATACTGCAGGTCAGATGTGCTATGATGTTCCTAATTCAAATATGAGAAGAGCTGGAATTGCTCTATACGGGTTATATCCGGATTTTCCTGAAGGCGGAGAAAAACATATTCCGAAATTAAAACAAATTCTTTCGTTAAAAGGCAGAATTGTACATATTCACCAAGCAAAAGACCATGAGGGCGTAAGTTATGGTCATACATATATTGCGCATGGAACCCGTAAAATAGCGACTGTACCTCTAGGTTATGCTGACGGTATTCCAAGAGGGCTTTCAAATAAGATTTTTGGGGTGCTAAACGGTAAAAAAGTGCCGCAAATCGGTAATATTACTATGGATCAAATGATGTTTGACATAACTGATGTTGATGCAAATGTTGGTGATGTAATTACGCTGTTGGACGAAAATAATTCAATTGATGAGTGGGCTAAGATTTTAGGTACGATAAATTATGAGTTGACTTGTCGTTTGAAAGTTCGTTTACCAAGAGTTTATACAAGATAGTCAGGAGTCGAAAGTTGGTTTTGAATTATGATTTAGGAATTGTAGGCGGCGGACCTGCAGGGTATACGGCGGCTTTTCAGGCAAGAAAATTAGGAAAGTCAGTTGTTCTTTTTGAAAAGGATGAGATCGGCGGAGTTTGCCTAAATCGTGGATGTATTCCGACTAAAACAATTTTACATTCTGCTGAGATTTTTGAGGAAATGAAAAAGTCAGAAAATCTCGGTATTCAGTGTTCTGATTTAAAGGTTGATTTTGAAAAAGTGATTGCTCATAAGGATGATGTTGTTGCAAAATTGCGAAAAAATCTTGAGCTGGCTCTTAAAAATGCAGGTGTCGTTGTCGTTAAAGAGTATGCAGAAATTTTAAATTCAAAACAAATTAAAGCAGTAGAGGATTTGTATGAATGCTCTCAAATAATATCTGCAATAGGCTCAGCTCCAGCAGCACCGAAATCTTTAAATTTTGACGGGAAATATATTTTAAGCTCAGACGATATCTTAAACTTGAAAAAATTACCTAAAAAAGTTTTAATAGCAGGATCCGGTGCTATCGGAATTGAATGGGCAAGAATTTTTTCTTCATTTGACGTAGAAGTGATAGTTGTCGAATTGGCTGATAAACTTTTGCCTATTGCAGATATTGAGGTTTCAAAAAGAATTGAGCGAATGTTCAAAATGAAAAAGGTAAAATTCCTGACATCGACTTCTGTTGAAAAAGTTTCTGAAAATTCTTTATCAGGTTGTGATGTCACTTTATCTAACGGCGAAGTTAAAAACGTAGATTTTGTGCTTATGGCAACCGGTAGAAAGCCTTTAGAAACTCAAAGAATTGAGGGTGTAAAGTATATAGGTGACATATCAGGAGAAATTCAGCTTGCTCATTTTGCAATAAAGCAAGCTATATGTGAAATATCTGAAATCCCCTATGACAAAAATCTGATCCCTTCTGTTGTTTATGGAACACCTGAAATAGCTTGGGCGGGAGCTCGTGAACAAGATTTAGAAGCAGGGACTTTTGAAAAATCAATGCTTTTGATATCTGCTTTAGGTAAATCTCATTGTGATAATTGTACTGACGGATTTATAAAAATTCTTTCACGTGATAATAAAATTATCGGGGCTCATATTATTTCAAAAGAAGCATCGGCACTTTTGCAGCAGCTGATTATTGCAATGCAAAATAAAATATCTGTTGATAAAATTAAAGAAACCTGTTTTGCTCATCCGACCTACTCTGAGGGAATTTTTGAGTGTATTTGCAACTTAAACTAAAAAGCTCCGATATTATCGGAGCTTTTTAGTTTAAAAATTAAATTATTAAAATTTGGCTATTGACCATATCCTTGATTAAAGCCAGAACTTTTAAATCCTGTACCGCCAAAATTGTAGTGATTTTCGCTTGCATTTTTGTTCCAACGTCTTGGCGGAGCTTGTTGCACATGAGCTGCACCTTGAGTTTTTGTTGAAGTTTGTGTAGCTTGTGTGCTACCTTGATAATTTGGCGAATTAATATTCATACCCTGTCCGTAGTAACCTTGTGGTTGTTGTGTTGAACCGGCAGTTTGTCCTGTTGTGGTCTCTGTTGTTGTATATACATAGTGACCGTTTGGTTGAGTATTTTTATTTGGTCCTGTTGTACCATATACTTGAGGATTATAGTTATAAGGTTGTCCCGGAACGTATAAATTACTTGAGTCCCAAGAGTTTAAATCTCTAAAATATTTGTCTGTCTGACCGACTGAAAGAGGACTTGTTGTTCTGTTATAATTAGCTTCTGCATAAGCAGTACCGGTAAATGCAAGAATGCAGAGTATTAAAAGTAAGTTTTTCATTATTTACCTCCTTGTTCTTTTATTATATAATATAAATTAAAAAAAGGTAAGAGGGTTATGCAAAAAAGATTGCCTGAGTATCTAAAACGACCGATTATTGACACTGAAAAAACTCGAAATGTAAGAAAAATTTTGAAGGAAAATTGCTTAAATACAGTCTGTGAAAATGCAAGATGTCCGAACAAAAATGAGTGCTATACTTGTAATACAGCCACTTTTTTAATTATGGGAAATATCTGTACTCGCAACTGTCGTTATTGCAATATTACTTGTCAAAAACCTGAACCTTTAGATGTTAAAGAACCGTTACATATTGCAAAAGCAGTTAAAGATTTAGGGCTAAAATATTCAGTTATTACATCAGTGACTCGTGATGATTTGGCTGATGGTGGAGCTGAACATTTTGCAAATTGTATTTATGAAATAAGAAAACTTTCTCCTGATGTAAAAATAGAAATTCTAACTCCTGATTTTAAAGGTAATGAAACCTCTTTAAATACAATCATCAAAGCGCATCCGGAGGTGTTTAATCATAATATCGAGACAGTTAAAGCCCTATTTAAAACGGCAAGACCTCAAGGAAATTATGATTGTTCAATTTCGGTGCTGAAATATATAAAAAATAACAGTGATATTATAACAAAGTCAGGTTTGATGGTTGGTCTTGGAGAATCTTTTGAACAAATAGAAGGAACATTGAATGATTTAAAATCCGCAGGGGTGGATATATTAACAATTGGTCAGTATATTCAGCCTTCAAAACAGCATTTGGGAGTTGCAAAATATTATACGCTCGAAGAATTTGAATTGTTAAAAGAATTAGCTAGAAAAGCAGGTTTTGAACATTATCAAATAGGCCCTTTGGTAAGGAGTTCTTATAGAGCGGCAGAGTTAGTGTAATTAATAATAAAATTTGTTATTTGATTTTAATATTCTCTTGTCGTTGAAAATTTTTCATGATAGCATTTTTTCGTGTAGAACAAAATAAATTAACAGACAAAGAGGTATATATGCAAGCTCGAAGAGCAGCCAGAGAATTGGCTTTTATATTATTTTCACAATTTGATAAAAAAATTACAAATTATTCAAAATCTCAGTTGGAAGATATTATTTTAAAGTCAGTAAGAATTTTAACAAGCAATGCAAGCGATGAATTAAAAATAGCAGTTGGTGCATTAGTCGCTATGCGTGATGAAATTGATACTTATGAAGCAGAACATGAAACTAACTTAAATAGACCACTAGGTGTTGCAAACGTTCCTGTGCCAATCGTTATGACATCAGAAATGTCTGCAAGAGTTAACGAAATGATTGAAATTGCTGATAAGGCTCTATTAGCACTTGAAATTGCTGAGTTTACAACTTTGGATTCGCAAAACGAAGTAAAAAGTTACGCAATAGAAATTGCTGAATACTTTCAAAAACATCACAAAGAAGTTGATGATATTATTCAAAAACACGCTAAAAATTGGGATTTGCAACGTTTAGTAAAAATGGATAAAGACATCCTAAGAATTGCAATTGTAGAGCTTTTATACATAAAAGATGCTCCAATGAAAGTTGTTGTAGATGAAGCGTTAGAATTGGCTAAAAAATATTCAACAGATGACAGTGCTTCATTTATCAACGGAATTTTAGCAAAAGTAATCGTTGAAAACGGATTAAATTAATGTTTAAGTTTTTTTCAGATAAATTTAATAATTTAAAACAAACAATTTCCAACACGGCTCAAAACCTTGTTGGAAATGTTGTAGATACGATAGAGAATGAAGAAGGATTCTCAGATTTTGTCCTTGATGATATGGAAGATTTGCTTATCAGCGCAGATTTGGGTGTAAATTATGTCGCAGAACTTGTCGATAAGCTTAGATCTCAGGATAAAATTAAACCGTCCGAAGTTAAAAATTATCTGAAAAATGAGTTTTTGAATACATTAAAATCTGCAGGTGATACAAATTTATATTACAAAGATAACGAGCTGAATATATATTTTATTTCAGGCGTGAATGGTGTTGGCAAAACCACCTTAATCGGAAAATTGGCTTATAAATTCAAAAATGAAGGCAAGAAAGTCTTGATTGCTGCAGGGGATACTTTTAGAGCTGCAGCTGAGGAACAACTTGATATTTGGTCAAAACGTGCAGGAGCTGACATTGTTCGCAGAGACAAGGCAGATCCTGCTTCAGTTGTGTATGAAGCTATCCAAAAAGCTAAAGGTGAAAATTATGATGTAATTTTAGTCGATACAGCAGGCAGATTGCAGAATAAATTTAATCTTATGGAAGAGTTGTCCAAAATTAAATCAGTTATTGATAAAAACGCTCCCGAAAATTTGCGAGAGACAATGCTTGTCTTGGATGCAAATACAGGTCAAAACGGTTTGCAGCAGGCAAAAGTATTCCAAGAAGCAGTAAATCTTACATCCGTAGCTTTGACAAAATTGGACGGCTCTGCAAAAGGTGCAATAGTTCTTGCAGTTGCAAAAGAAATGAAATTGCCTGTTAAGCTCATCGGAGTAGGTGAAAAAATGGAAGATCTCAAAAGCTTTAACAGCGAAGAATTTATTGACGCACTTTTTGATTAGAATTTTTAAGGTTTCGGCTATGAAAAAAATAAAATCCGCAAAAACACAAAATGGTAATGAGATTAGCTTATCAGGTAACGGGAAAAAATGTAAAACTCTTGTGATAGGAGTGTTTCACGGCGATGAGCCTCAGGGAAAGTTTTTGATTGAAAAGTACCTTGATGAAAAAAAAGATAGCAATTTATATTTTATTCCCTGCTTAAATCCTGACGGTATGGGAATGAATAAAAGAACAAATGCATCAGGTGTTGATTTGAATAGAAATTTCCCGACCAATAATTGGGAATATACGGCGCATGATGAGTTTTTCGGTGGAGAAACTCCTGCAAGTGAAATTGAGACCAAGTTTATAATTGATGTTATCGATGAATTAAAACCAAAGTATATATTAACTTTGCACGCACCATTTAAGGTTGTAAACTACGACGGGGATGCAAAAGAAATTGCGAAGAAAATATCAGAAATTATAA
>CALVAU010000125.1 GCA_944325615.1 Candidatus Gastranaerophilales bacterium
CGAAAGAAGTGCTCCTACAGCTCAAGCTATGAAAGGTGAAATAAAAGTTTCGCAATCAAGTATTGAAGCTCTAAAACCTAAAATAGACTTAGAGTCAATGGATGATAAGGGTATTCAAAAAGCTGCTCAAGCTCAATGGGAAGAATATTTTAATGCCCGATATGCAAACAATCCCGAGGAAGCTAAAAAGGATGTTGTGAAAATCCTTTATAATAAAGAAGTTAATAATGTAGCTAAAGTTCTAGAACAGACACAAAAAGATAATCCTATATTAATAAATTCAAAATATTTTGCTGAAGGTCATGCAACACAAGAGGAAACTGAAAGATATAATCAGGAGGTTGCAAGGCTTGTAGGAGAATACAGCAAGGCTGAAAATCTTGAAGAGGCAAAAAAAGAATATAATAACGAATTTACAAAAAGCAGGTATAAAAAGAACCGAGTAGGAACCGGAGAGACACTTACTCAAGCTCAGATAAAAGAATTAGCTGAGCGCAAGGCTCTTATGGATTTTAAAATCGGGCCGGAAAGAATAACTGCAATGGCTGAAGATGCTGTGTATAATCAGCATTTTAATAAAGCTATTCTTATAAATGTTGAATATCAGGATAAAATCAAAGAAGCTAAAGCAGAAGCGGAGACTCCTGAGTCTAAAAATATGAAAAGGCAATTTGCAAAACAGGATATTGAATATCAAAACCAAATTGCTGCAAAAATGAAAGAGGCGGAAACTCCTGAATCTGAAAAACTTAAAGAAGAAGCTCTAAAAGCTGATATTCAAGCTAAAAGAGATATCAGAAAAGCACGATTATCTGGTGATGAAGAACTTGCTAATAAACTTGAAATAAAGAGACTACAAGATAAAGAGGCTGCAGAAAGTGCTATTTTAAAAGCTCTTGATCCAGAGAAGAAAAAAGAAGCTGATGAATTAGTTGCAAAACGTATGGAGGCTTTGAAAAAGTTCAATGAGGATTTTGATAAGACACTTGATCCTAAAAAACTTGAAAAGGCCAATAAACTTGAAGAAAAACGTAGAAAAGAAATAGCAAAGATTCAAGCTGATGATTTAGAAATAAAAACATCAGATTTGAAAAAAATCGCATCATTAATGGCGGAAGCGCAAGTTGATAAACAGATTGCTGAAGCTAGATTTAATAAAACAGTCGTTCACTGGAGCGATGCTGATAAAGGACAAGTAGATAAAAAAGACGGTAAAAATCACACCTTCTTGGATGATGATATGCGTAAGTATGTAGAAGACAATGCTGAAATCTTCGGTACTGAAGTAAAAGAAGGTGAAACTGCTGACTTCTACGGAAAAGATAAAGACGGAAATAGAGTTGCATACAAGTTTGATCAAGATAAATACAAAAACTATATGCTTGCAACAGCAAGTGATCATGCTTTGGATAATGAATTTGCAAAAGATGCAAGGTACAAAGCTGATTATTATGCAAGTATGAAAGATAGAAAAGACTTGATTGATAAACGAGATGATGCAAACTATGATCAAATCGTTGGAAAAGATAGAAAGCTTGCTAAAAAACTATTTGAAGCTGCAGGTCTTGACGTTGAAAAAGATAAGACGCTTGGTAAACGTTGGGCTCATGTCGGATTAGGTGCATTAAAAGGTGCCGTATCAGGCGGTGCAATTGCCCTTGCTACTGAATACTTGAGTACAACAAAAATTGTAGAAACCAAGTTTGCTGAGATTGTACAATATGCAGGAGTAATTCCATACAGCAAAGTAATAAAATATGATAAAATGCACAATGTATCATTGACCGATCAAGTAACATTGAAAGGTCAAGCTGAAGGTGATGCTGCATATCATGACCAAATTGAAGTCTCCGGTATTGCAAAAGGCGATGTTACTCTTGAATATAATGATGTTATTGAATATGGTGGCACAGGATACTTGGATGGTACATTTAAAGGAAGCGGAAGCGGTGTTACCTCTACAACGGTAAGTGTCCCGAGTTACACCAACGGTGTTCTTGAGGGTACGGTAAATAAGACGGTTGATGTGCCGTATGATTATACATATTCTCATGATTATCATTTGCCATATGAATATCATGGACAGAAAGAAATAAGCGGAGTCGTAACAGGACAAGCTAATATTCCATACAAACAAGTTGTTGATGTCGATGGAAAAGTTCATTGGGTTGCTGATGTTGAATTAACAGATCAAGTTACAATGAATGGTGATGTTAGAATCCAAGATGAAATACTTGTCGAAGATAATGTTAAATATGAAGGCGAAAAAGAAGTTACCGGAACTACAAAAGGCAGAGCTAAGATAGATTTAGGTAATATTGGTAAAGCAGCTTTTATCGGAGGTGTTACAGGTGCTGCTAATGCCGCTGCAGATTGGCGAAAAATCTGGGATGATGGTGAAAAGCAATATGCAACATTAAGATCAACTTTGGCTGGTAAGAATATTGATGGCAAACCTGTAACTCCAATAACACCTGTAGTTGGTGGCATTGAAGTTGAGGATGAAGATGTTGAATTACCGGATGCTGAAGTCGTTCAAATTCCAGATGATGATGACGATACAACAGTTCAGACACCTGAAGTTGATCCATGTAAAGCTAAGGCTGAGAAAGATGTTAAAACAGAGGATGCATATAAACGAGTCCTTGATATGAAAGGTAAGCTTTTATATGACGCAATCGCAAAAGCTTATGGTATTACAGATCCGAAAGAGTTATATGAAGCTATCGGAGTTGTAAAAGGCTGGCATGGTATCAGTCAGGCAGAAAGAAGTAAAAATATTTGGATTGCTCATCTAGGACTTAAAGGTGCTCTTGAAATCAAAATGAGAGATAAAAACGGTAAAGTCATTAAAGATGAAAATGGGCAACCTAAAATGAAAAGATTTGAATTGCAAGAATTTAAACGAGATGATGTTGACGATTATGAAAAAACTGATAAGCCCGGAGTCTATAGAGAAAGAATTCCGGCAACCGTTGAAGTTGTTGGAGGTAAGCTCGTCGTATATTGTCCTGATGGTGGCGGCTCAGGTGAAGTACAAGGCGTTTATAGTAGTTATGAAGATGCCAAATTGGCAGCGCAGTATTATAATAGCCACGATCAGCAAGTACCAACAGCTGAGCAGTTAGAAGAATATAAAAAAAGTAAAAATAAAGAAGAATAAAAAAGTTTTGTTTGCAAACAAGTACATTACAAAAGAAAATGGAGGTATGAAAGCAAGAGAGCAAAACTGAATATTTTAAAGACGGCGGTCTCATTTAAGGGGCCGTCGTCCCGTTTTAAAATAGTTTAGGAGTATTTATTAATATCCACTTGGGCTATATAATATTATTCTACTTCATGACTTAATAATAATTAATATTTAAAGTAATACAGTATATAGTATGCTAGAATACAGGACATGAAGAAATTAAATTATGCAGTCAGAATTACCCTGGCCCTTTTGTTATTAACATCAAGTTTTTCGAATATTTTATATGCAAGTGAAGCTTTAGGTAATACAAATAATTCACAGATTATAGAACGTGCGGACTCGCAAGATGAGAGTGTATCATTAAAGCTTCAGAAAAATATAAAAGATGCAATTATCGAAATTTACGGCAAAGACGACAGCGAAGAAATTTTTAATCGTGTAATGCAAATTGCAGATAAAGCCGTTGCAAATCGTCCGGAATATTTAAAACAAACAGATTTATCCAGAAATGATGATTGGTATAAAGATGAAATTATCTATATGTTTTATATAGACCAATTTGGGGTAAAAGATTCCAATAAAACAAACACTTTTAAAGATACTGAAATGATGTTTGGTTACCTAAAAGATTTAGGCGTAACTACATTGCAAATGCTGCCATTTGCAGATTCTCCTATGCAAGATGCCGGATTTGATGTGAAAGATCCGAGAAACGTCCGCAAAGATTTAGGCGGAATGGAAGAGTTCAGAGATTTTATTAATCAAGCTAAAAAACAAGGTTTTAAAATAAAAGCTGATTTAGTCTTAAACCATTTTTCACAAGAGCATGAATGGTTCAAAGCTGTTGAAAAGGGGGATTTATCGAAGCTTGATTACTTTATAGTAAAGGATAAAATGCCTGAGTATAAAAAGTATCAGGATGAAAAATTAGGTACAGTGGTTGAATACGTTGAAGATGATGGAAAAATTTCTAAACGCAGACTTATTTTTCCTGAAAATACCGAAAACCACTGGCGAAAAGTTACGATAAATAATAAAGATTATTATTTTTATCATACATTTTATCCTTTTCAATTGGATATAAATTGGGAAAATCCGGAAGTTTTGTATTATTCTCTTGAGACTATCAGTTATTGGAGCAATTTGGGAATTGATATCTTCAGAATGGATGCAATCCCATATCTTTCAAAAGAGCCAGGTACTAATGCTGAAAATCAACCTAAAACACATGCAATAATAAGACTTTTGAGTAGTTATATCCAAGCAACTGCTCCGTCATCAGTTATTCAGGTAGAAGCATGTCAAATACCAAAGGACATTTTGCCATATTTTGGTAAGGAAAGAACCGTAGAAATTGAAGTAAAAGATAAGAAAAAAGAATTGAAAAGAACAGATGAAGCACAAATAGCTTATCATTTCCCATATATGCCTGCAATTTGGGCAAGTTTGATTACAGGTGATAAAAAATACTTTTTTGAAGCGAATGAGCAGACTCCAAAAATTCCGCAAACAACAGCTTGGGGTGTCTTTTTGAGAGTACACGATGAATTAACTCTTGAAATGGTAAATCCTGAAGTCAGAGAAATTATTTATGACAATCTTGCACCAAAGGGCGCGAGTTTTAGAAAAGGTTTTGGTGTGAGCGGGAGACTCGCAAACTTTTTGGATAAAGATCCTGATCGTATAGAATTGGCATTTTCTATTTTGATGTCATTACCTGGTATCCCGATAATATATTATGGAGATGAGGTCGGGGTTGCAAATAATTTTAAAAATGCTAAAGAATCTGAAGCACTAAGAAAAATAAAACAACGCAGCAATAAATTGAAACTTCTAAGCTATTTTGATTCAAGAGATATACATAGAGGCGAAGTTCCTGCAAAATTATTTTACGGTTCAACTAAGGATTATTATGAATTTAACAGCAAAGTGTATAAAAAAGTTCGTAATCTAATACATTTGCGTAAGTCTATCCCAGCAATGTCCAGAGGTGAATTCATTCCGCTGCATACAAAATCCCCGAGTAATTTCGCATATATAAGAAAAGACAAAAATCAACAAATTTTAGTTATAAATAACTTGTCTAATGAAAAATTAGTAGCTGAAATTACTCTCCCTGTGGATATTATATTGGAAAATAACAGACGAATTACAAGTCTTAAAAATTTGATAAACGGAGATAATGTAAAAGTTAATATTTCATTGACGAATAAGACAATGCACTTAAGAGTTCCGCCCTATGGTGTTCTTTGGCTTGAAATATAGCTGTTAATGCGCGAGTTTTAAGAAAATAACACCTGAAATAATCAGTATAACTCCGAAAATTCGCATAAAATTAACAGCGTCGTGGAATAGAACAGCGCCTATTAAAAAAGTGCAGGAAGCTCCTATGCCCGTCCATACAGCATAAGCGGTACCAATAGGAATCTCTTTTTGCGCAATATATAGGAAGACTCCGCTTAAAGTCATTGAAATTACGGCAAAAATAATCCATAGTATCTTGTGAGATCCGAGTGATGCCAGTTTAAATCCAAGCGGCCAGCCTACTTCAAATATTGCAGCTAAGAATAAATAAAACCATGCCATAGCGATATTTTAGCATAAACTAAAACTTTTTAATAAGAACCAAATCATCTTTTTCGACTTCTTGAGCTATTTTTTTGATAATATAATTATCCATTCTGATACAGCCTTTAGAAGCATATTTACCAAGGCTTTTTTCGTTGTTATTGCCATGAATAAATTCTCCGGTAGTTCCTCTAACGCCAGTTTCAGGATCTATGGTCTCAAGACAAATTACTCTCGGACCGTAATCCCAAGGCTTTTGTCTTCTTTTGCTTGACGCTGGAGCTGTTTTGTAAGGGTATTTTTCAACATGAGTAACAACTCTTAGCCCTTCATCAGTTGGGCTGCTTTTTTTTCCGCTAGCTACAAGATATGCACAAAAAGGCTCGCCTTTTTTATTATATTGGTATAAAACATTTTTAGATAAATCAACTACTATGGAAGCGTATTTTTTTTCGCCTTTTATATAAACTTCCGCACTTGGTGCCATCATAAGTACAGTATCATTAATTGTGCCTTTTGGCGGAATTTTAAAAGAAAATTCTACGGTATCTTTATTTAAAGTCTTTTTTGGATTTGCGACTAATGTTGTATCGTTTGTATTAGAAGTTTTTATAGTAGTGTTTGCCACAGGAACTCCTGCAACTAGTGCGGTTGCAGTAAGCCCGACCCCTAAAATGTTTTTGAATGAGGTGTTTGTAATTTTCATATATTATTGTAAAAACTGAACAAAATATTTTTTGATATTCTTATGAAAAAATCAAAAAATATTTAATTTAATATTTACATTTTGTTATTAATAATTTCAATTAGTTTTAATTAATATTTATTTAAGATAAATTAAACAAGAATTTTTATTAATATATCTTTACATATAGTCAATTTTTAATATTTCCAAGTTTTGTAACCAAATGGTGGAAGTATGTCTATAAAGAAAGTAAATTTATTGCAAGGTTACAACAACTATTTTCCCAAGCGAAAAATAGCAAATTTTACTGAAAAGTGTAATGAATATTTCAAAAGGGAAAAAATATTAACAAAAGCAAATTATAATTATACTTGTAACGATTCAAATATTACTTATCAAGATAGTATTTTTGGAAATCGTTTACCGCAGATTAATTTTCTAAAAAGGTTTTCTAAATATTTTTCTTCAATATTTGGTAAAAAGGTATCTGAAGAAAAAGCTATAGAGAAAATGAATTTATATCAAAAATTAAGCTATATAAAAGAGCCAGAGGAATTTTGTAAAAAAGCATTTGAACAAATTAAAAATGATTTTGGTTATAAAGACATTAACATACCCTTAGTATTGGACAAAAATATAAAATCGGATGCAAGCTGGAATTCTGCGGAGTGTCGGATGTCCGTATTTTGTGATAATTCAATGAAACTTGATGGTTTGAAAAAAATTGGCATTATCGAATATCTTTTACACGAGTTTAGGCATGTAAAACAAACAGAACTAGCTTATAGAACTTCTCCTGACAAATTATTAGATGCAATGGATGAAAACTATACTCGAAGAACTATAGGATGGATAATAGAACAACCTGATATAGCTCAACAACTAATAAAACAAGGCCTTGTTAAATCATTAGAAGATTTTCAGCAACTGTTTCGCAAGATGGGATTAAAAGAAAAAGTTGATAATAAAATATACATGAACGGTAGAAAAGTAGTTTTTGATAAAGAAAAAGCAAGAGTAATGTTGGATAAAACTTTCGGAGATTTAGAGCCTTTAAAAAAAGGTTCTTTAAAATATAAGAAAGGATTAAGGTTTATAGAAGGGGAAAGAACATATATCCCATATTCTATTGATGAAAACAAGTACAAAAACGGAATATTAGAAAAAGATGCCTTTAAAACAGGAAAGAAATGGCACTCAATCATAGATTTAACTATTTAATAATTTGTGTGCGTCATTAGAAAGCTTTGAATAATCCATATCAAACCTTGGTTTGAGAGTTTTTTTATTCTAAAGCTTTTTTTCTGAAAAAACAATTAAGCAATGTTTTAGATAGGAAAGAACCGGAGGTTCGACTCAATAAATCAGATTTAAAGCAATAAAAAATGCCGATGGCCGGAGTCGAACCGGCACGTGGGGTGAACCACACCAGATTTTGAGTCTGGCACGTCTACCAATTTCATCACATCGGCATAAATATTAATCTGTCATGTGAGATTATCATAGCAGAAACATTTTTAAATTTCAATTATTTTTTTTATTTATCTTATATATTACCTGACTGTGCGGTTAATAAAATTTATGAAGTCAGTAAAATGATTTTTGGTAATGTGTAAGATTTGAGGTATTATGCGAAGAATAATTTTATTAATTATGATATGTTTGATTCAGTTTGCATTGTTAGCTGAAGCAAAGACAGTAGAGGGTGGAGTATCAACCGTTGAAACAACAGGTGGAAATAGAGTGGTAGATACGCAGACAAATCAACCAGTAGCAAATGCTAAAGTATCTCTTCCGCTTTTGCAATATAAAACTTATACTGATGAAAACGGATCCTTTCAGCTTGGTGCTGTAGTAAAAGGAAAGACTGTAATGTCGGTTGAAAAAGACGGTTATCGTCCGCATTCAGTGACAATTGATGAAAAATCATTCGGAGATCCTATAATTGTAAGTATTCAAAAAAGTAATGCCGATGATATAAAATTATCTACGCAAATGATGCATTTAGGTGACAATAATTATTCGAGAAATTCCGCAAATTCAGGTGAATTTAAACTTGAGGCGGTCGGTCCTTTTTATTCAAAAAGTTTCACAATGGCAACGACAGCTCTGAATAAAAATAATTATCTTTTAATCGGTTCTATAATTGGGATTGATACGGCAATGGCAAGAGCTATGGGGCAAAATAAGGTTAGAAATTCTTTTTCAAGTCCGCCTGAAGTGTTTTTCAATGGAAATAAAATTGCAGAAATTCATCTTAATGGAGATGGGCAAAAAATCAGAATTCCAAATAATTTAATCCGAACAAATATGACAAACGAAATTACTATTAAAACAGGTAGAAACCTTATGCAGTCTGCTTATATAGATTATGACGACATTGAAATAATGAATATTTCTGTAATTGCAGAATAAAAATCCATTTTACAGATAAAATTTTTGCTTAGTTTGTGCTTGAAAAATTCCTCAAAAAAAAACGACCTGTTTTTGGGTCGCATAAAGGGAAAAAAGGAAATGAAATTGAAAAAATATAAAATTTTAGCATAAAACGTATAGCCAAAAATGGCATCAATGGTTTTATAAATGT
>CALVAU010000126.1 GCA_944325615.1 Candidatus Gastranaerophilales bacterium
GCATTTTCGTTATCCTAACTTTTACAATCCTGTTTTTTCGTCCAGCTTGAAGTAATCTATTAATGCTAAAATTGATATCAACTCTTCTGAAAACTCCTGTAATTGCTTTGGACTGTTAAGCGGGGTAAAAAGATTCCCGATTTCAAACAAATTTTTATGTGTCGATATCGCAAACATTAAATTATTTCCATAAAACGAACATTTTGCCCCTTTAGCTCCAAATGCAGTTTTTATATTATTAAATCTTTCCATAAATGATGGCGTAATTAAGTATCTACCTTCTACTTCATCAGATGAGTATGCTCTATATTTTTTATTAAATTCAGGATCCTCTAGTTTTATTTCATTTAGAATTTCCGTATTTTTGTTAGTTTTTTGTAGAATTTCAAAAATCACAAAAAATACTAAAGGTAATACACAATATAAAACCATATTCCAGTTTTGCAATACAGCACCTGCTATTATACCAGCGACTAAGAGTATTATTGTACTCATTGATGCATAACGGTTTTTAATTTTAGTATCATTTTTTGTTGCAATGATTGTTTTATTCTTTATAGTTTTATTGGAATCAAAATTAATTATTACCCCTTTAAATACTAACTCTACTCGTCTGTTTTTTCCACTCCCTGATTCATATAATAAAGTAGTCTCTGATATAGAAAATTTAACCCCTTTATAGGAGCCTTCAAAAGAATCTTCATAAGCTCTTCTATTATATGTACTAAATAAATTACTATCAGCTAACTGCTTATCAGTATTAATTACCTTTGTTCTTTTACATTCAGCATTTTTATTATACCAACGAATATTACCAAATACCTCTAATATTTTTGACATACAATCCCTTTTTAGTCTTTCTGCAAATTGTTTACAATCGACATATAAAACTATAGGCATTATTACAATTAATATAATACTCAATATTATATAAATATCTTGTAAAGCTTCTCCTTTTGTAAACCTTACATACTGATAATAACCTAATATTACAGCTACACATAAAATAATTAATTCTTTTATTAATAATTTTAACAACTCAAATTGACGATCTTTTTCGTATTTGCTCATTAGCGGTGCTATATCACTGTAATAGAATTTATGAAAATTTCTTTTTATTTCATCCAATATCAAAACTTCTTTAGCCATAACACTCTCCAAAATAAAGAATATTATATCAAAGATTAATTGTTTTTAAATAATATATATAAATTAAATTGCAAAAAAGAGGAGTTTATAACTCCTCTTTTTTAATATAATTATGATTTTATAATTCATTATTCATCAGCATTACCGTCATCCAATTGGAAATCTGGAGCACCGAACATACCTTCGATTTCTTCCAAAATTGCTGATGGTTTTCTTGCTTGATTTCTTTGTGCTACTGCACGTTTTCTTGCTTCACGTTCTTTTTCTTCATTTGCATTTGTCAAATGATGGAAACCTGTACCTGCTGGGATTAAACGACCGATAATTACGTTTTCTTTTAATCCTCTAAGCATATCTTTCTTTCCATCAACTGCAGCTTCAGTCAAGATTCTTGTAGTTTCTTGGAATGATGCTGCTGAAATGAAGCTTTCAGTATTTAATGAAGCTTTTGTGATACCTAATAACATATATTCACAAGTTGCAGGAGTTTTGCCTTCTTCTTCAGCTTGTTTGTTTACAGCTTCGAAGTGTTGAATTTCAACCAATTCACCAGGCAATAATGTAGTATCACCGGCATCAACAACTTTAACTTTCTTAGTCATTTGACGAACGATAATTTCTACGTGTTTATCTGCAATTTCTACACCTTGTGAACGATATACACGTTGAACTTCATCTACCAAATACTGTTGTGCAGCTTCAGGTCCGCAAAGTCTGATTACGTCATGCGGGTTCAAAGGTCCACTTGTTAAAGGTTCACCTTTTTTGATTTTTTGTTTGTCTTGAACAATTATATTTGCATCAATAGCATACTTAATTTCTGTACGTCCATTTTCTGTTACTAAATATAATCTAGGCAAATCATCATCAGTTTCGATTTCCGCAACGCCGTCAGTTTCTGCCAAAATTGCACAATCTTTTGGTTTACGCCCTTCTAAAAGCTCTTCTACTCTCGGAAGACCTTGTACGATATCACCGGTTTTTTGTCTTTCAAATACCAATGTCGCAATAATATCACCACGTAATACCAATGCACCTGATTCAACCTGTAACATTGTACCTGGGCTGATTAAGTAAGGACGACCGTTTCTGATTTTTATTTCGCCTTTATTAACTGAAACAACTCTTCCTGATACCGGTGATTTTTCACCATCATCTGTTAGAATTGAATCTAATTTAACAAAATCACCCTTCTTAACTGATGCTTTACCTGTTGTTTTTACAAGAGTTTCGTAATTATCACATACAATTAACAATCTTCTTGCTTCTTCATTATCGTGATTAATTGAAGCAGTACCATCGTTTATTGCAAGTACTTGAGTTTTAGCAACAGGAGTTTTCGGCTCAATTGTTTGTCCATCTTTTACTAACAATTCTGTTTGTAATGATGACATCAATTTTGAATTACCTTCAAACTCACGACGTACTATCAAGTTTTCAAGAACAACTATTCTTAAATTACCTTTTTCATCTAACTCTACCATACCTTTTAAGTGTGATAAATAGCCTTGCATTTGAAGAACTAAACTTGTTCTTGTAATAGTTGATCCGTCTAAGTTTCTAACTCTTGCACCATCTTTGTATTGAAGTTGAGTTACTGGAACAATATCAATCAAATCATCTGTTGTATTGAATTTAATTGATACAGCTTTTTGATCAACATCTAATACTTGTACTGGTCTGATTAAGATCTGTATCGGTTGATTTGAAATACTGTCTTCATCCAAAGAAAGGCTTGAATCTAATTCTTCATCCAAATCATCAATATCAATGTCATCATTTGCAGAATCCATTATTGTAATTATAGATGTTTCTTTAGCTTTGATACCTTCTGCTATTACAGTACCTTTTTTAATAACTTCACCTTCATCAACTTTCAATTCTGAAATACTTGATAGAGTATGAACTTCACCAGGTCTTACTGTGATTTCGTGAATAATATCGTTGAATTCTTTGAATTCTACAATACCATCAATATGGCAGTAAACATCTTTTACAACTTCTGTACCAGCTGTAACAAAAGTTCCGTTTTCTACCATTTTCAAAGAACTGTCTTTTGAAATTTGGTGAATTTCTTCAGGAATAAATACTACAGATCCAGGTTTTGTAATAATTTGATTTTCATCAACTTCTACATCTACATATCTGATTTCACCAGAAGAAGATACCGCACAATCATCATCTAGAAGTTCTGCGATAATCATACCATTTTCAACTGGAGTATCAACTGGAGCTTTTACAATGTATTTTTCACCTGTTTTATCAACTGTCCAAAGTTGTTCTTTTTTAGTTTGTTCAAATGTAGCATTTTCAGGTTGTAATGAAGCTATTACGATTGTCAATTCTTTACCTTGAACAATCTTTTTAATAGTTTTTCCTTCAAATTTAACATCTTCAATAACTAAATCTTCACCGAAACGAACTTCGCCGCCATGTTCTGATATAGTCAATGTTTCTGCTAATTTTTCGCCTTCTGATACTTTTTGTTCATTTTTTACAAGAACTTTTGAACCACCAGGAAGGTTATATACATCGCCTCCAAGAACCCAGATAATACCTTGTTTATTTGTAGTTCTTGAAATGTTTCCTTGACGGTCTTTTTTCTCATCTGCAATAAAGTCTTCGTATAAAACTTCACCACTCAAATCAGATGTAATATCCTTTGTAGCTTTTTCTGTCAAACGAGAACCGTCTCCAGATGATACTGGTTCATAAGTTGCTAATTTGAATCCTTTTTCTACTTGCATACCATTTTCAAAATATACTGTAGATCCTGCTGGAATATGATATTTATCAGTACGTTTAGCACCTTTAATTTCAATATCAGCTTCATAATTTGCAACTTTTACAACATCCCCGTGACGTGTTCTAACTTCTCTAGTTCTTACGTTAGATACAACTTCACCGGCTGATTTTGCTTCGATTGCTTTCATAGCACCAGCACCTTTGAATACACCACCTGTGTGGAATGTTCTCATTGTCAACTGAGTACCAGGTTCACCGATTGACTGAGCTGCGATGATACCAATTGCTTCTCCGATATCTACAAGCTTTTGAGTTGTCATTGCCCAGCCATAGCATTTTTGGCAAATACCATACTCAAGTCCGCAAGTCAAACCTGAACGAACTTTTAATTCTTGAATATTTAAGTGCGCAATTTTTCTAATATCATCACGGTTCATTGTTGTTCCTGATTTTACAAGAACTGTGCCATCAGTATCCACAATATCTTCTGCAATAGTTCTTCCTAACAATCTGTCAATTAGAGGAACAATTATTGCATCTCCGTTTGTAATAGGTTTCATGTTGATTGATTTTGTAGTATGGCAATCATCTGCACGAATAATTACATCTTGAGCCACGTCAACCAAACGTCTTGTTAAGTATCCAGAGTCAGCTGTTTTCAACGCTGTATCTAC
>CALVAU010000127.1 GCA_944325615.1 Candidatus Gastranaerophilales bacterium
ACCCACGGTACGCTCGTCACGTACGACGGTTTTCAAGACCGCTCCGATAAACCGCTCTGGCACTCCTCCAAAAAGTATTTATCAGATGTAATTTTATTTTAACAAGTCAAAATCTTTTGTCAATAACAAAATTTTAAATAAAAAAAAGCTATGTACTTGAGGTGCATAGCTGTTGATTAGGGATATGTGTATCTTAGTCTCTAAGGAGTATGGTTTTAATATAGCAAACGACCTCATAAATTAAATCATTCATTTTTATGATGTTTGGTTGACAAACTATGTAAAATAATGTAAATTTTTTACTATGCAGGTAGCATAAAAATATATTCTTTGTGTTTACATGTCATGAAAATACAGGTGAGGTGTGCTATGCAAGTTTCTTTTAATACATATAAACCCTATACTCAGAATTACAAACATAATATAAACAACAATCAAAAACAAAATAAAAATATACAATTTACATCAGGCTACGGAGCTGAAGAATGGGATACTATAGACAATCCTGATCTTCCATCACATACAAATGCCGAAAGATGGCGAAACATTGCCGAAGGCATTAAAATGATGACTATTGATCAATACAAGTATGCACACGGCATTTATCCTAAACAACCAAAACCTCTTTTCACCAAAGAAGAAATTGAAAAGTACCAAAAAGCATTCTATGAAGATGTAGAGCCTATGGATATGGATGAAAACTTATGCGGGCTGACAGATGAAGAATGTGGAGAATGGCCGCCAAAAGATTTGTACGTTCCAAAGCGTGAAGTGCCTTATGAACCTCTTGATGATATTGAATAATTTATAATTCATACTTAGCTGTAATCTTTTATGCTATAATTGTATTAATAATAATATTTATAAAAGGGATAAGAAATGTTTGACAGTCTAAGTGATAAATTACAGAGCATAATCAGCAAAACAAGAGATAAAGAATTAACGCAAGAAAATATGCACGAAGCTTTGCGTGAAATCCGCAGAGCGTTGTTGGAAGCAGACGTAAATTTGCGTGTAGTTAAAGCTTTTATTTCAAAAATCAAAGATAAAGCTGAAGGCGAAAATATCACAGAAGGCGTTGATGCCTCTCAACAATTGGTAAAAATAGTTCATGACGAATTGATTGAACTTTTAGGAAAAGAGCAAAAACCTCTGGAGTTAAAGAATTCACCTTCTTTAATCATGATGCTTGGTCTGCAAGGTTCAGGTAAAACTACTTCAAGTGCTAAACTGGCTGTCAAGTTAAAAAAAGAAGGCAAAAATCCGCTTTTGGTTGCCTGTGACGTCTATCGTCCAGCTGCAATCACTCAATTACAGACTTTAGGAAAAGAGATTGAAACAGAAGTATTCACAATCCCTGACTCAAAAGATGTTCAAGACATTGTATCAAAAGCAATTGAACATGCAAAAAGTAACGGATTTAATGTGCTGATTCTTGATACAGCAGGAAGATTACAAATCGATACTGACATGATGGCAGAGCTGCTTTTAATCGACAGAATTTTCCATCCTGACGAAAAATTACTTGTAATCGATGCTATGACAGGACAAGAAGCTGTGAACGTTGCAGAAAACTTTGATGCACAACTTGGACTTTCAGGACTTGTGCTAACAAAACTCGACGGTGACAGCAGAGGCGGATCAGCATTGAGCGTATCCTATTGCACAGGAAAACCAATTAAACTGACAGGTACAGGAGAAAAATTACACGCATTAGAGGATTTTTATCCTGAGCGTATGGCAACGAGAATTTTAGGTATGGGTGATATCGTATCACTTGTAGAAAGAGCCCAAGAAGTATTCGACGAAAAACAGGCACAAGAACTCGAAGCCAAAATGGCAAAATCAGAATTTTCGTACAATGACTTTTTGAACTTGCAAAAACAAATGAAAATGTTTGGCTCTATGGGAAATCTTCTCGGTATGATACCGGGACTTAACATCGGAAAAGATGACAGAGACAAAATTTCTCATGAGGGCGAAAAACAATTCAAAAGAATGGAAGTATTTATCCAAAGTATGACTCCTGCAGAACGCAACAAACCTGATTTAATTGATACAAGCAGAAAAAAACGTATTGCAAAAGGCGCAGGAATGGATTTGGCAGAAGTAAATACCTATATCAAGCAATTTGAGCAAATGCGCATGATGATGAAAGGTATGTACGATTTGAAGAGTATGTTCGGAAAAATGGGATCTGGAATGCCTAATCCGTCAGGAATGCCAAACATGCCCGGACTAAATCCAAAAATGGGCAAACACGCAGTAAACAAAGCTCTAAAAATGATGCGCAGATTCAAATAGACAAATATTTTTTCAACAATTTTGCTTTGTTATTTATACGTTTAGACAACACGTAAATATTGATAAATTCCGTCGACAGAATTTCATCGTTTTTGCAGAAATTTTGTATAAAAAAACTGTCAATAATAATTCTGTTCAAAAGTTTTTCTATTTTTGAATATTTATCCTGCATAATAAAACCCCTTTTCTATAAGTTCCGTTTGCGGAACTACTATAACATAGAAAATGCTAAAATGTAAAGAATGAATTCAGATAAAAAAATAGGAAAATTAATTAAAGAATTAAGAAGCAAACAAAACATCACTTTAGAAAAACTTGCATTTGAAAGCGATTTTTCAAAAGGGGGCTTAAGTGAGATTGAAAGAGGATTACGACAAATAAAGATTTCAAGTCTTGAAAAAATATGCAAAACTTTAAATATCAAATTAAGCGAATTTTTCAAATTATATGAAGATTTAACATAAAAATATAAATGGAACAATTATGGATATCAACAAACTTGTAGCAAACCGCATACATGAACTGAGAAAAGAAAAATCTCTTACTACAGAAAAATTAGCTTGGACAGCAGAATTATCCAAAAGTTGTGTTGCTTATGCAGAAAAAGGCTTAAAAGATGCAAAAATTTCAACAATAAACGCCATTTGCAATGCATTAGATATTACTTTAGCCGAATTTTTTAGTGTTTTTGATAAAAAAATAGAATAATTAATTATAAAAATATGGTGCATATAAATATGCACCATATTTTTTGCTCTTTATAAATCTGATTAAAAAGATTTGATTAGAATTTTTTCAACTTAGCATAAGCAGCATCCATTGCTTTGACGCCTTGTTTGCCGAAGTCAATAGTGTACATCATGCTATCTCCGACTTTGATTACCTCTTTAATGTGACCAATTCCGAGCTTGTCATGGAAAACTCTTTCACCCTCATTGAATACATATTCTGCAACCGGAGCTGATTGTTCTTTTTCAATCTTTTCCTGTTCTTTTTGCTGCTGTTCAGCAACCTGTCTATTACGTTCCTCAAGCATTCTTTTTATCGCGTTGTCTTTGAAAAACTCTTTTACTTTTTCTTCATCACGTTCTTTGTTAACTTTATTCTTAACTAAAATTGTACGAGATGGAGTTCTTTGCGGTTGTGAATAGTTTCCATAACTGTATCTTGATTTGATTGAATCACCTGAACCATCTGTATTATGCTTTTTGCCACCAGATGCAAGCCCTTTTGTCGGAGCGACAAAGCCTTTACCGAAACCGCTTGACGGTTTTACATAACCGTAGCTGTCAGACTGCGCCGCTGCATAGTTGAAGTCTGATTTGCCTGTTTTTGCTCTTGATACTGCGTTTTGGAAAGTCGAAGATCCGCTTGTAGAACCTTCAAATGATGTTGTTTCCAAAAGCTGACGAGGAATTTCTTCAATAAATCTTGAAGGATTGTAATACTTGTATTCACCCCACATTTGACGGCGTTTAGCAGATGTAAGATAGAGTTTTTCCTCCGCTCTTGTAACACCTACATACATCAGACGGCGTTCTTCTTCCATTTCTGATGGGATATTGAAAGTCCTTTGATGCGGGAATACGCCTTCATCACAACCTGCTAAAAATACAACAGGGAATTCAAGACCTTTTGCTGCGTGCAAAGTCATCAAAGTTACGTTATTTGCAACATTATCAAGGTTGTCAGTATCAGATACCAAAGATACCTGTTGTAAAAATTCGCCTAAAATATTTTCGCTGTCTTCAGGTTCAAATTCTCCCGCAACGTTTACTAGCTCTTGTAAGTTTTCAATATCAGCTTCACTTTCAGGAGTGTTTTGCGATTGCAACTCAGCGAGATATCCTGTCTTTTCAATTACAAGAGTTACAAACTCTTGTAGGCTATAGCTTTTTATAGCATCTCTGAATTTTAAAATCAGTTCAGAAAAATCTTTGATTTTAGAACGTGTTCTTTGCGGAATTTCTTCGTTTTCATCAACTCTTTGAGCAGCTTCAAATAAAGAAATATTGAACTGATCCGCATATTCTTGAAGATTTTTGACAGTAGTATCACCAATTGCACGCTTTGGAACGTTTACAATTCTTCTGAAACTTTGACTGTCATCCGTATTATAAATTAATCTTAAATATGCAATTATATCCTTAATTTCTTTTCTGTCATAGAATTTCAGACCGCCATAAATTCTATAAGGCACAGCTGCTGCCATGCAAGCTTCTTCTAATGCACGTGATTGAGAATTTGTACGGTATAAAATTGCATAACGGTTATAATCTCCGCCTGAATCCTGCTTAATTCTGCTTACGATAAAGTTCGCTTCATCGGCTTCATCTTGAGCTTCGTAATAGTCAATTTTTTCGCCCTCACCCTTATTTGAATACAAAACTTTATCCACACGTTCAGTATTATTTTCAATAATTGCGTTTGCTACATTCAAAATATTTGCAGTAGAACGATAATTTTGTTCTAACTTGATAAGTTTTGTCTTTTTGAAATCCTTTTGGAAGTTCATAATAATTGTATAATCGGCACCACGCCAACTGTAAATGGATTGGTCAACATCACCTACTACGCACAATGAACGCTCATCAGGAATTTCTTCCAAATTGTTTGTATAAAGCATTTTTACAAGTCTATACTGAGCCAAGTTTGTATCTTGGTACTCATCGACCATTATATGTTGAAATCTGTTGTAGTAATATTCTCTTACTTCTGCGTTCTGCTCTAATAATTTTACTGTCAACATCAACATATCATCAAAATCTATTGCGTTATTGTTATTTAGAGCATTTTCATATTCTTCATAAATAGATGCTATTTTTTGAGATTTGAAATCTCTTGCAAAAGTCGCAAATGTATATGCATCCTGCATTTTGTTCTTCGCATTAGAAATAATTGATTTGACAAGTTTTGGCTGATAAATTTTGTCGTCAAGATTAAGCTTTTTAATCGCTTGTTTTATCACCGCATTGGAATCAGTTTCATCATAAATCGTGAAATTTTTATCAAGCTTTTTACCTGATTGGAAATTATAATTATCTATGTTTTCTCTTAAAATTCTTCCGCAAATTCCGTGGAATGTACCTACCCACATATATTTGACAGTATTTTCACCAACCATTTTGCCAAGACGTTCTTTCATCTCTTTAGCTGCTTTGTTGGTAAATGTAACTGCCAAAAGATTTTTCGGTTTCACTCCCTGATTTATCATATAGGCAATTCTTGTTGTCAAAACTTTAGTTTTTCCGCTGCCTGCACCGGCTAGTATCAAAAGCGGACCAGTTACGGTCTGAACAGCTTCTTTCTGCTCCTTGTTAAGATTTTCCAATAGATTTTCCATTCTCCCTATTCCCAAAATTA
>CALVAU010000128.1 GCA_944325615.1 Candidatus Gastranaerophilales bacterium
TTATAATAATCGCGGGAATGCAAAAAGTGGATTAAGAGATTATGCGGGAGCAATAAAGGACTATGATAAAGCTATAGAACTAGATCCTACATATAAGTTTGCACGCATAAATCGCATAAAAGCAAAAATAATCCTGACAGTAAAGAAAATACAATCAAAGATAATAAAATTCTTTAGCTGATATATGCTTTATAAAACTCTTGTAGAAGTTCTTGTCCTTTTATGATTGATTTATAATCAACATTTTCTTCAACTGAGTGCATATTATGTACGTCTGCAAGACCTACCAAATAAGGTAAGAATTTTTCACCATTTGAGTTTGTTCTGTTTGCATAAATATGAGTCTCCGCTCCTGCGTGGAATGATGAAATTTCAGGTGTTACGTCTACCTTTTTAGCAACAGTCTCAAATAATATCGGAATATAATCATCAGTTGATTTTTCAAATGGAGGAAGGTGTTCGGCAAAAGTGATTTCAGCTTTAGCTATACCTTCGTATTGTTTGTTAAAATCATTAATTTCAAAAACCATTCTATCTTTCAATTCTTCTTCCATTTTCCTGCTGGAACTTCTAATTGAATAGCTTGCTTCTGCAGTTGTGTTGATAATATTTGTAACGTTGATGTTTCCAGATGTAATACCTCCGATATTGCATGAGGTAACAACTTCCCCGTTTTCTGAATAATAAACGCCTTGCGGTAGGTTCGCTACTATATCAGCAATAAGCTTTGCAGCATTCTCTCTTGTAGGATCAGCGATATCAATGCCTGAATGACCGCCTTTAAAGCTTGTTACTTTAATTTTTACTGTTGTATAACTAGCTCCTGATGTCATAAGCTGTCCTAAGCTGTCACTATCAAGTACAAGTACATATTTTGAATTCAGTTTGTCAAATTCAATGTTTCTAATACCTGATGCTCCGTTTTCTTCATCTCTTGTAAATACAAGTTCTAATTCGCCATGCGGATAGTCAGATTTTGCAAGTTTTGTCGCAAAGAAAAGTGCATTTGCAAGACCTGCTTTATCATCAGCTCCGAGAGTCCTTCCTTTAGCTCTGATTAAATCACCATCTAAATAAGTCTCGACTGGACTGTCATCTCCTATTACATCCATATGCGCAGATAAAAGTAAAGATGGTTTTGTCGCATCTGTTGCAGGAATTCTTATAATAACATTTTTGTAGTCATCCAATCTGCAATCAAGAGAATGTTTCTTACAATATTCTTGCAGCCAATCGATTACTTTCTCCTCGTGCATAGATGGGGATGGTATTTCTGCTAGGGTGCAGAATAAATCTATTAATTCATGCTCTTTTCTAATATTATTTATTGGCATTATAAAACTCCTTAATTTTGTGTTGTTTTATAATTATACCACATAAAATTATTTAGTTCTATTATTTATTCTTTTTTCATATTATTATATATTTTGTAATTAGTCTAAAAATACTTGTGGAGTGAATATGGATAAAAATTTTTCAGGTCAAATGACTTTATTAAAAGCTTTAGCAATTTTACTTGTGGTATCAGGGCATCTGGAATTTTCTATTTTTGGAATGTTTCCGCCATATTCTTTCCAGCTGGCATTATTTTTCTTTATTTCAGGAATGCTTTTCAAAGATAAATATTTGGATAATGTGTCGGAGTATTTTACAAGAAGAATAAAGTCTTTGCTTGTGCCTTATTTTGCGTATGAAGCTGTTTATTTGCTGATTACAATTGCACTGGTACCTGTTGTCGGTGAATTCTTAGGGGATACTCCGTCGTTAAAGTCGTTTTTTATTACACCATTTTTAAACGGTCATCAGCTTTTATTATGTGCACCGTTGTGGTTTGTCCCACAATTATTTATGACAATGATTACTTTTTTGTTTTTGCTAAGATTGTTTAGAAAATTTGATAATGAAAAATATTCTTTAATATTTTTTACAATTTTGGGTTTTGGAACTATTCCATTATGGAAAATAATTCCTCATACACCTCTTGCTTTAGTTGTAATTAGAACAACATTTTCTCTATTCTTTGTGTATTTAGGATATTACTATGTGAAATTTATAAAGGACAGATATGATATATTTACACCAAAATGGCTTGGTGGAATCATTCTTTTCCAATCTTTCTTGTGGTTATTCAATAGAGATTTTGACCCATATCATGGCATCGGACTTAGTTATGTGTTAGTGTGGGGACGATTTGATGAACAGTTGATTGTGCCTGTATTTACTTCTTTGACAGGAATTTGGGTATCGTTGTTTGCTGTAAAAATTCTATATCCTTATTTGAAGGATGTAAAACTGCTTCAAGATATCGGAAATTCTACATATCATATAATGGCAAATCATTTGTTTGTAATGTATATAATTACATCATTGTTATTCCATTATGCAGATTCTCCAATTTTGCTAAAAATTACAGGCTCACACGTATTTACAAGGGGAGATAAAATATATTCAATATTTGATCCTGTGCAAATGACATATTTATATTTTGTGATTGTGGTGCTTTCAACAACTTATTTAGCGAAATTGCAAAAGTTTTTATACAAAAAGATTTTTCCGCAAAAACTATCTTAGAGTAATAACGCTAATGCCATCGCCGCCTTCTCCGTCACCTCCGGGGCGAAATTCTTTTACATATGGTGATGTCTTTAAAAATTCTCTCGTTGCTGATTTTAAAGCTCCTGTACCATGTCCGTGGATGACTGATACTTCCGAAAAATTAGCAAGACTTGCTTGATCAAGGAATAATTCCAATTCATCCAGTGCGTCTTCTACGGTTTTTCCTCTCAAATCGAGTCTGTTTGAAAGCTCAGTACGTTTTAGCTCAAACTTTTCAAAACTTACAGGTGTATATCCAGAAGATTTTTGCTCGTATTTTTTATCGTAAGGAGCTAGTTTTTCTTTATCTACTTTAGTTTTAATATTTCCCATTTGGACGAGAACTTTCCCTTTTTTATCGGGGAGTGATAATATCGTAACAGTTTGATGAATATCTTTTACAAGTAATTTATCGCCTATTTTTAAGCTATCGAAATCAACTGGTGCGTATTTGTTTTTTTCATCATACTTATCAAGTTTTTCTTTGAATCCTTGCTCGAGTTTGGTAAGACGAGAATATGATCTGCGGGCTATTTTTTCTGTTTTTTCTTTTCTCATCTCATCAATAATTTCCTTCAGTTCAGCTCTGACAGAAAGCATTTCACTGTCGAATTTCATTTTTATATTTTTAATTGTTTTTTTCTTATCTTTTTTTATAGCTTCAAGATTTTCTTCATATTCCTTTTTTAATTCATCAGCTTCTTCTTTTGCAACTTCTGTATCTTTAAGATTATCGCTCAGTTTTTGTTGAGTTTCTTGTAATTTTTCGACCACAAGAATTGAAGAATCTTTTTGCGATATAAGCATATCTTTAGCTTTTTCTGTTATGTCTTTAGAAAGCCCTAAGTTTGAAGATATTGCAATTGCGTTACTTAATCCGGGAATTCCGATTAAGAGTTTGTATGTTGGTTTTAGTGAATTAGAATCGAATTCAACTGATGCGTTTTTAAAATACGGGTTTGAATACTCAAGAGCTTTTAATTCTCCATAGTGTGTGGTAATTGTTGAAAATACTCCTTTTTGAGCTAAATATTCAAGAATTACTTTTGCAAGTACTGAGCCTTCTTGAGGATCAGTGCCTGCACAAATTTCGTCTAACAGGACATACGTATCATCATCGGATTTTTCTGTAATTTCTATTATGTTTTTCATATGAGATGAAAAAGTTGACAAGCTCTGTAATATGCTTTGATCATCTCCAATGTCTGCGAAGACTTTTTTGAACGGATAAACTTTAGCCATAGTGCACGGTAGGAAAAATCCTGCCTTAGTCATTAATATGAAAAGGCCGATAGTCTTTATAGTAACAGTTTTTCCGCCTGTATTGGAGCCTGTGATTATTATTGATTTATAATCTTTCCCTATTTCAAAATCATTTGAGATTATATTCTCTACTGTGCCTATCAAAAGCGGATGGCGCATGTTTTCAAGGCTGATAAACTTTTTATCTGACAGTAATTCAGCTTCAATTGCACCTATTCTTGCGGCATATCTTGCCTTTGCAAAGTGAAAATCGATTTCTGAAAGCGTGCGTTCTGTTATTTTTAAATCTGTCATCTTATCTTTTACTAATGATGATAATTCAACTAAGATTCGCACTTCTTCAGCGTGGATTTCGGATTTGATTTCTCTGATTTTGTTGTTTATCGGGACAATTTCTTCAGGTTCTATGTAAAACGTTTTGTTTGTTGCGGATACATCGTGGACAATACCTTTTACTTTACTTTTTGAAGGAGCTTTGACTTGGAAAACGATTCTTTCGTCACGGGTTGTATAGATATTTTCCTGTAAGTGTTTTGAAAATTCTGTCGAGTTTAAAAGGTCATTTACCTTATTTCTGAGATTTTTTTCGTTTTCGAAAAGCGATGCCCAAAGTCCTTTTAATTGTGGGGTTGCATCTTTTTTTATTTCTAAATTTTCATCAAAAGTGTTTGATATTCTATCTTCTAAATCTTTAGCTGAAAGCAGGTTTTGAGATAGTTGTAATAATTGTGGAATTTTCGCGTTTTCAGAGTTTTCTTGTATAAATTTTTTGACCAGTCGTGATGAGCGTAGAGTTTTTGCAACATCAATAAGTTCTTCTTCATTCAAATAGCTTATGTGCGCACTTTTTTGAATTTCGTTGATATTTGCAACAAAACCTATTGGAATATCGATTGCATAATCAAGCAGGCTCTTAGCTTCTTTTGTGTAAGTTAACGCTTTTAAAATCTCTGAATATTCACTATAAATCGGTGCATTCAAAGATAACTCTTTGCTTTGTGAAGTTTTTGCAAAAAGTGAAATCTTTTCTTGAATTTTATCGAATTCTAATGTTTTTAAGGTCTTTGATTGAATGTCCATAAGGAAATTTTACAATTTAAAGCCTTTTTTTCAAGTGATTGTGAAGTTTTTAAATTAATTCTTGCATTGATTATGTTTTTTAATTACAATATTGGTATTAATAGTAAATTTATAATTTATAAGAGGGGATATAAAATGGCTGTAGAAAGACAAAGAGTTATAGAACAGGATAAAATTCAAAGACGTTCAAATTTTGATCCTGTAGAAAGCAATTTGACACCTGAACAAGTAAAATTGGAAGCTTCAAGATGTCTTAATTGTAAAAATCCGCAATGCGTAAAAGGATGCCCTGTAAATATTCAAATACCGCAATTTATTCAAGCAATTAAAGAAGGTAATTTGGACAAAGCAGGTGAAATTATCAGACAAACAAGCATGTTACCTTCTGTCTGCGGTAGAGTTTGTCCTCAAGAAAGACAATGTGAAGGTAAATGTATTTTGGGTATAAAAGGTCTTCCTGTATCAATCGGAGCTTTGGAAAGATATGTAGGTGATAATACAAGTGCAGATATGCCTGAAATTAAACCATCCGGTAAAAAAGTTGCAGTAGTCGGCTCAGGTTGTGCTGGTATTACAGCAGCTGCAGATTTAAGAAAAGCAGGTCATGAAGTTGTTGTATTTGAAGCTTTACATAAATTGGGCGGAGTATTGAGATATGGTATTCCTCCATTCAGACTTCCAAGAACCGTATTAGATAGAGAAATTACAAACCTTAAAGCTATGGGCGTAAAATTCCATACAAACGTAATTGTAGGTAAATCAATTACGTTAAAACAATTAAAAGATGACGGGTTTGATGCAATATTTATCTGCTCTGGTGCAGGTCTTCCAAAAATGCTTCATGTACCTGGTGAAAATTTGAACGGAGTTTTCTCCGCAAATGAATTTTTGACTCGTGTAAACTTAATGCAAGCAGGACAACCGGATAGCCCAACACCATTAAGAGTTGGTAAAAAAGTTGCGGTATTTGGTGGCGGAAACGTTGCTATGGATGCTGCAAGAACAGCTGTCAGAGTTGGATTTGAAGAAGTTTATATTATCTACAGACGTACTGAAAAAGAACTTCCTGCAAGATTGGAAGAAATCCGTCACGCAAAAGAAGAAGGTGTAATATTCAAATTCTTATATGCACCAAAAGAAATTATTGGTCAAGACGGTTATGTAAAAGCTGTAGAATTAGAAGTAATGGAACTTGGCGAACCTGATGAAAGCGGTCGTAGAAAACCTGTTCCGACAGGTAAAATTGAAACTGTTGAATTGGATACAGTAATCGTTGCTTTAGGTACAGGTCCAAATCCGATTATTCAACGTTCAGCAGAAGCAGAAGGGCTTGAAATTATTACAGATAAGCGCGGATACATTACCGTTGATGGCGAAACTCGTTGTACTAATATCCCAACTGTATATGCAGGCGGAGATGTTGCTCCAGTTGGAGAATCTAACGCTATCAATGCAATGGGTGCAGGTAAAAAAGCTGCAAAAGCTATCAATGAGCTTTTAGCAGAGTAGTTTGTTTTATAACGTCACTTTTTATATTTCTGGTTGTGGAATATAGAAGTGACGTTATTTTTATGAGGTAGTTGTGAAGAGATTAGTTGTTGCTATATTGGCTTTATATTTGACAGTATCCCCTGTATTTGCTCTACAGCTTGATATGTCAATAGATGAGGAGATAAGAAAAAATTATAACCCATCAAAGCTTGAGCAGCAGAATTTACCCCCGCTTCCAAAGACAGCAACGCCAACAAAAACAGTAACAACTCAGCCAAAAACTACTACGTCAACTACAACAACACAAACACAAACTTCGGCTCCTCCTAAAACGATACCTACTGTTGTTGAGCCAGCTAAGAAAAAGGTTGATAAAAATCTGCCGGGTTCTGAATTGGTAGAAGATGATTTTACGGCGATAAAAATAAAAAAGGGTACAAAGTTTCGTTTAAAATCTAATAATCTGGTGTCCGATTACTTAAAAGAAGGATCAAAAGTTACATTTACATCTGTAGCTCCTGTATATCAGCGATACGTAACGATTCCTGCAGGAACTGTTTTTACAGCAACAGTGACAGATTCTCACTTACCTCAAATTACAGGGAATGGTGGATTAGTTGTCTTGACTATTGATAAGGTGCAATTTAAGGGACGAACTTATAATGCTTATGGAAAAGTTACGAAAGCCAACCATAAAAACATATTCCTAAACAATATAAAAGGTAAACGCGGATATTGGAAAGGTGTTTCAGACCAAATTGATAAAGGCGAAGCATTCTATCAAAAAACAAGAAAAACCTCAAAAAAACTTGCAGACAATCCTGTTGGTGTAATAATTTCTCCTATTCCGACAATTGTAGGTGTTGTTACTTATGTTGTAAACTTTGCAGGATCTCCGATATTCTCAATTGGGCATAAAGGAGGAAGAGTTTCAATCCCTGCAGGAAGTGAATTTGAGATAAAATTGAAAGAAGATATCTATTTGACTTTGTAAATCTTTCTTTTAGGAGCTGTCAAATCATAGCTTATTTTAATAAGTTTTGAAAGTGCTTTTTTATCAATATTATTTACATCAACTTTAATCCAATGTTTTTTGTTCATATGCCAAGCACTTGTAATTGCGGGGTATTCATCTTTTAAAACCGCAGCCAAATCAGGATTACATTTTAGATTTACATACAATTTGCCTTCAAGTTTAAAAATTAAAACAAACCATTTCTTATTATCAGTGTGTCTAATTACTACAGTATCATCATCGTCTTTAAACGGGCAATCTGCTTGAGTATCTTCTGAAATTAGTGATAATTTAATTAAAGTTTTTTTATTCATTTTATGAATCCGATTTACAAAGAGAATTTTAGCATAAATTACCCCTCTAAGCGTATGATTTATTGTTACAAAGTTGTCACAAATCTTAATTTAGATTATAATATCTGCGTGTAACGACTTAATTTAAAGAGGGAGAGTTTATGTTTACAAAATCACTTTCATCCAAAACAATGGCTGCTCTTTTTGCTGCCTTGTTTTGCACAGTAACGCCTGCCCTTGCAAGCGAAGCTGATTTAGTTGTTCCGAGTATTAAAGATGCAAGCCTCTCAAGCTACAATCTTCTTTTGATCGGGATTGTAATTTCAGTTGTTGGTTTGATATTCGGATTTATTGAATTTTTAAGAATTAAAAAATTGGATGTTCACAAAGCGATGGCTGAAGTTGGAAATACAATTTTTGAAACTTGTAAAACTTACTTGATTCAACAAGGTAAGTTTTTACTTGTATTAGAAGTGCTAATCGGTTTATGTATAGCATTTTATTTCGGTTATTTGCAAGGAATGCCGTTGAAAAATGTATTTATAATCCTTGCTTGGTCAGTAATCGGTATTTTAGGATCTTATGCCGTTGCTTGGTTCGGTATCAGAATGAACACTTTAGCAAATGCTAGAACTTCATTCGCATCATTAAAAGGACAACCTCTTAATGTATTGAATATTCCTCTAAAAGCAGGCATGTCAATCGGCGTATGTCTAGTATCTGTTGAATTAATTTTAATGTTAACAATTTTGTTATTTGTACCTGGCGAAATTGCGGGTGCTTGTTTTATCGGTTTTGCAATCGGTGAATCTCTAGGCGCTTCAGCACTTCGTGTGGCAGGCGGTATTTTTACAAAAATTGCTGATATCGGATCAGATTTGATGAAAATTCAATTCGGTATTAAAGAAGATGACCCGAGAAACCCTGGTGTTATCGCAGATTGTACAGGTGACAATGCAGGCGATTCAGTCGGACCTACAGCCGATGGTTTTGAAACTTATGGTGTAACTGGTGTTGCTTTAGTTTCATTTATCTTGCTTGCAGTAGCAGGTCCTGAAAATCAAGTTCAATTGTTGACTTGGATATTTGTAATGAGATTTTTGATGATTGTAACTTCTGTTGTTGCATACTGGATTAACGGTGTAGCAGACAGAATATACGCAGCTAAAACTCAAAAATTCGATTTTGAAAAACCTTTAACTAACCTAGTATGGTTAACTTCAATCTTATCAATTATTATGACTTTTGGCGTAAGCCATTGGTTACTTGCAGATTTAGGACAAAATTTATGGCTGATCCTTTCTTGCATAATTTCTTGCGGAACTTTAGGTGCAGCATTAATTCCTGAATTTACAAAAATATTTACATCACCTAAAGCTAAACATACTGAAGAAGTTGTAACAGCTTCTCGTGAAGGCGGTGCATCATTGACAATTCTTTCAGGTATTGTAGCTGGTAACTTCTCAGCATTCTGGATTGGTATGGTAATCGTTCTATTGATGGGACTAGCTTATGTTGCATCAACATTCATCCCTGCAGAATTGATGATTTATCCATCAGTATTTGCTTTCGGTCTTGTAGCATTCGGATTCTTAGGTATGGGACCTGTAACAATTGCGGTTGACTCTTACGGCCCTGTAACTGATAACGCTCAATCTGTTTATGAATTATCTTTAATTGAAGAAATTCCTAACGTTGGCGAAGAAATTGAAAAAGAATTCGGTTTCAAACCAGATTTTGAAAATGCTAAAAAATACTTGGAAGAAAACGACGGTGCAGGAAATACATTCAAAGCAACTTCAAAACCTGTACTTATCGGAACTGCTGTTGTAGGTGCTACAACAATGATTTTCTCTTTGATTTTGGTAATGAAATCAACATTAGGTATTGAACCAGAAATGATTTTGAATGTATTGAATCCATATACATTACTTGGATTCCTAGCTGGTGGTGCTGTAATTTACTGGTTTAGCGGTGCTTCTATGCAGGCTGTAACAACCGGAGCTTATTCAGCTACAGAATATATTAAAGACAATATTAAACTAGGAGAAGCAGATGAAAAAAGTGCAAACGTTGCAAATTCAAAAGAAGTTGTAAAAATTTGTACACAGTATGCTCAAAAAGGTATGATAAATATCTTTATTGCATTATTTGCATTTGCACTTGCCTTTGCATGTCTTTCAGCACCAAGCTGTATGACATCAGCTCCTGTTGCGTTCTTTGTAAGCTACTTAATTGCAATTGCCGTATTTGGTCTATTCCAAGCAGTATTTATGGCAAATGCAGGTGGTTGCTGGGATAATGCGAAAAAAATCGTAGAAGTTGACTTGGCAGAAAAAGGAACTCCTTTGCATGAAGCAACAGTAGTCGGTGACACTGTAGGTGATCCTTTCAAAGATACATCTTCAGTTGCAATGAACCCGATTATCAAATTTACAACATTGTTCGGGCTTCTTGCTATGGAAATAGCTATTTCTGAAAGTTTCAGAGAGCTTGCTCCAATTGCAGGCTGGGTATTCTTGATTATTGCTTTGATTTTCGTAATCAGATCATTCTATGCAATGAGAATCCCTTCAAAAGCTGAAGTAAAAACTGAAGCTGAAAGCTAATAAAAATA
>CALVAU010000129.1 GCA_944325615.1 Candidatus Gastranaerophilales bacterium
ATGCCCATCCATAACATCAATATGAACCCAATCCGCGCCACCGTTTTCTATTAATCTTATATCCCTTCCCAAATTAGCGAAATCACTTGAAAGTATAGATGGTGAAACAATTATTTTTGGCATTTTACAACCCCCAGTTTTTGACAAGCCAAATATGCACATTTTTGCTCAGCTTCTTTTTTAGATTTTCCTTCAGCTTCAGCTATAACTTCATTATTAAACTCAACTTCCACTCTAAAAACTTTATTATGAGCAGGCCCGCTTTCATTTACAAGACGATAAACCGGAGTCTTTTTATTTATACTCTGCGTATATTCCTGAAGTAGAGCTTTTGCGTTATATCTATCAATATTATGCCAAATATCATCAATGTATGGCATAAAAATTTCAACTAATCTTGTTCGCAGCAATTCAAACTTTCCATCTAGGAAATATGCCCCTAATACGGCTTCAAAAACACAAGCAGTAACGGATTCCAAATCTTTTATTCCCAATTTTATATCATGTTCAGACGCTATAATTAGCTTTGAAAGCCCGATTTCCTTTGATATATTTGAAAGAATATTATCTGATACAACTATTGAGCGGATTTTAGACATTTCGCCTTCATGGAAATCAGGGAACTTCTTATATAGAATTTCTGACATAACAAGTTTTAAGACAGCGTCGCCAAGAAACTCCATACGCTCATAACACATTGAATAATCTAAATCTTTTTCTTTAGTATAAGAAGGATGAGTAAGAGCTGAGGTAAAAAAATCGTTATTATCAATTTTTATACCAAAGATTTCTTCTACACTATTCATTTAAAAAAGTCCTTTTATAAAATTAACCATGCCATTTACTAAATCATTTGAAAATACAAAATATTTACAAAAATAATACATTACAGGTATTGTAAAAATAAAACTATCTGTACGATCTAAAAATCCGCCATGCCCAGGCAAAGTATCACCACTATCTTTTACTCCAGCATCACGTTTAATCAAAGATTCACACAAATCACCGATCTGAGCAAATACCGTACAAATCAAACCTATAATAGCAGCATAATACCATTCGTAATCTATAAAATATGAAACAATTACAGCTCCGATTACTGCAGAAATAATACCACCAATAGAGCCTTCAATTGTTTTATTAGGGCTTACCACTGGAGCAAGCTTATGTTTACCCAAATGTCTTCCAGCATAATAACATCCAATATCTGTTAAAAGAATTGATGTAAACATCATTACAACAAATCCTAATCCATCGTGAAATCTTGGAGAAGATAATTCTCTTAAAAACATCAAATGTAAAGGGAACCATCCGCAATAAATAAAACCTAAAATAGTTGTCGCAGCATTAGCTATATAAGGCTGACGTCCACGGAATAATACCCACATAAAGGAAATAATTGAAAACGCACTTAATGCAAGTGCTGTCAAATCAAACCTTTGGAAGTATGCAATCGCTCCAAATACCGCTTCTGCCAGCCATATAACTTTTAAACTTGGATAAAACCCTTTATGTTCAAGAATTTTAACGTACTCTCTGGAGGCGAAAAAAACAAAAACATATAACAAAATTAATAAAGCTAATCCGCTTTTCATTATACATGCCATTGAAATCGTCCCAAGAATAAATCCTGTAAGCATTCTTGTTGCGTTTTTATTTAATCCGCCTATAACATCCATTATACTGTCAAAACCTCTTTTTCTTTTTCTGATACTGCACTATCTACAATACCTGTGTATTTATCTGTTAATTTTTGGATTTTATCTTGATTATCTTTTACAGTATCTTCAGGAAGATTTTCAGATTTTTCCAATTTCTTCAAATCGTCTGTCATATCACGGCGAACATTTCTTATTGCAACTTTTGCTTCTTCACCGAGTTTTTTAACGTCTTTTACGATTTCCTTACGTCTTTCTTCAGTCAAAGGCGGGAAAGTTAATCTTATACAAATACCGTCACTGTTTGGTGTAATACCGATTTCAGCTTTGATAATTGCTTTTTCAATTTCTTTTAAAATTGATTTATCATAAGGTGAAATTACAAGAGTTGTACCATCTTGCACTGTAACCTGAGACATTTGTCTTAGTTGAGTCGGCACTCCATAGTAATCTACCAAAACTTTATCAAGAATCATAGGATTAGCTCTGCCTGAACGGATTGTACCGAATTCACGTTTTAATGAGGCTATTGCTTTTTCCATTTTTTCTTCGCCGAATAAAAATAATTCTTCTAAATCTGCCATCATTTACCTCTTTCAAATAAATTATCTACGAACCTATATATGTACCGATTTCACTATTGTTCAATACTTTTAAAATACCGTCTTGAAGCAAAAAGTCAAAAACTATTATCGGAATATTATTTTGTTTACACAAAGCACAAGCTGAGGTATCCATAACTTTGAGACCGTTTTTAATAATATCATCATAAGATATTACATCTAGCTTTTTAGCTGACGGATTGGTCTTAGGATCATCAGTATATACGCCATCTACGCCGTTTTTAGCCATTAACATTGCTTCAGCATTAATTTCTGAAGCTCGTAAAGCTGCGGCTGTATCTGTTGTAAAAAACGGATTACCGGTTCCTGCCGCAAATATTACCACTCTCCCTTTTTCAAGATGGCGGATTGCTCTATGTCGAATATAAGGCTCTGCAACCTGATTTATAGCAAGAGCACTTTGAACTCTGCAAGGTACTTCTATTTGGTTGAGCGCACTTTGTAATGCTATCGCATTCATTACTGTCGCAAGCATTCCGACATAATCGCCTGAGGCTTGATCCATTCCAAGTTTAGCACTGTTTTTCATGCCTCTGAATATATTACCGCCACCTACAACAACTGCAATTTCTGCACCTGCTTCGCGAGCTTTTTTTATCTCGTTGGCTATCATTTGGACAGGCTTTTGATCTATTCCAAATTGCTGATCTCCCAAAAGTGCTTCACCGCTAATTTTTAACAAAATCCTTTTATATCTTAACTCTTTCTTGTCCATTTTTCCCCTTTTTTCTAATCTTAACTTAAACTAAAAATCATGTAAAGCCAAACAAAAATATGTTTAAAGCTATTTGTTAAGATATGTAAACATAAATATTTCTCTAAAACCCTTATACGGCAATACTTTTAAAATTTTGTATATATTTTAGTTATAAAAAATAGCACTTTTTTATATCCAAAATTGTTTATAATAGTATAAGAGATAATTCACAGCGAGATAAAGGAGAATATATGGCAAGAGTATTAATTTCAATGCCTGAAGATTTTTTGAACAAAATTGATCAGGTAGCTGACGGAGAAAACAGATCAAGAAGTGAACTCATTAGAGAAGCTTTGAGAACTTATATTTACAAGCAAAAAGTTCGAGAATCTACAACAGCTGCTAAAAATGCCAATATTCTTGAAGCAATGTTGGAATAAAATAATAGGTTTTTGATAAACAATTTTCGGGATATAACAATATCTCAGCAGCAAAATACTGCAGGATGCAAAAGCATTCAGTTCAATTTTGAACAGGCAAAAGTCAAAAATGGTTATCAGATTTGGGTATAAAAAAGGACGCTAGGTGAAGCGTCCTTTTTTATCTGTTATTTAAAATTTTGCAACAAACTAGCAAAAAGAACCTTGATGTTTTTTTATAAATAAGGTAACATAAAAAAACGAAAAGGTGTGTGTATGCAAAAAGATCAATTAAGACAAATAAAAACAGATGATATTACATATTCTTTACCTGATTTAAAAAACGCTTCTGAATCGAAGGCGATAACTATTTCAAAATGGATTATTTCTTGGATTGAGAACGATTTGGCTGCCGGCAAAATAAAAATACACGATCTTTTGCCTACAAAACCTGAATTTGCATTTATGCTTGGTGTAAGTATCGGCACTATGCAAAACGCATTGAGATTTGTCGAGGACGCAGGGTATGTAGAATCAAAACAATGTATCGGGACTTTAATTAAAGACCGAAATAAAGAAAATGAAATCAGAAAATTAACTTCAAAACGCGAAATTGCAATTGAAGAAATAAAAAAATATATCAAAAAACACAAATTTAAGACAGGTTCAAATCTTCCATCTTCAAGAAACATAGCAAAAGAAATAGGAAGTTCTCCTAATACAACAAGGCTTGCACTTGAATATCTTTGCACAGAAGGAATACTTGAACATAAATTTAAAAATTCAAACGATAT
>CALVAU010000130.1 GCA_944325615.1 Candidatus Gastranaerophilales bacterium
TGGTTGTAACTAATTCAGGTGATGACAAAGTCGCTAAATGTACTGTAAATGCTGGTTTTAAGGCGGATGATGCGACATTAGGTCCCCCATATTCTTGTGATTCAACTCCTACATGTGCTCAGGATGGTTCAAAAATTGTTGTATATTATTGTAAATCACCTTCAGAGTTGAAGCGAATGGATATTTCTCTTAGTGATTTGAAAACTAATAGATTTTCTTATTCTGGAAATACAATAGTGTATCAAGATATACAAGATTATGTAAATGTAGGTCATTTAGAGCCTGCAGATGCAATAAAAATGATTAGTAAAGGTACAAGGCCATATAATTCTTATTTTTCTCTTTCCGTAGAGTTCGATATGTCTCAAAGTACAGAGTCACAAATGGAAAATTATTTGAGTATTTTAGGCATAGAAGATGGAATTGCTGATATAAATCCAGGTGCTCCGGGTAGTCCTGGCGGTGTCGTGATTCTATGGTAGCTAATTGGTTTTAATACAAATTTATCATTTATTTGTGGACATCTAGCTATTGATTTTGTCTAAATTAAATGATATGATAATATGATGAATTATGCCAGAAAAGGAAATATTATTAATTATTTACCTGGTATGTTTCAGGTTGAAAATTCTATCAATGAAGCAAGAATTTACGAATTTAAAAATGGTATAATCGGTGAAGGCTCAGTAGTTTACCTTATTGAACGAGAATTGCGGATTGTTGATAATTTTTCGTTGACCTATGCTGAAAATTTAGCTAAAAAATTAAATAAAAATTTAAAAATTGTTCATATTTATAATAAATTTGATTCTGCTATTAAACAAAAATTTTATGATGATGAACTGGAAATTTTAAAAGAGGATATGGCTTTATATGACTTGGATTTTCAAATTATTGAAAAAGCGGCCTTTATTCATTTTATAAATAGCATTTCTCCTGCTTGTATTGTTATAGACTTTAATCCTATAAAAACATATATGGATTTTGAAAAAATAAAATATAAAATTATAGAAATTGATAGTCATAATATAATACCAGCGCGGTATATTTCCGATAAACAGGAATATAGTGCATTCCAATTTAGAAGAAAAGTCTATGATAAAATATACGGATTTTTTACTGAATTTAATAATCCCTATAAATCTCATTCTAAAGCTTATGAAATTTTAGACAATTTTATTCAAAACAATCTTGATTTTTATGCAAGTCAGAAAAATAATCCAAATATAGATATCTTATCTCATTTGAGTCCATATATAAATTGGGGATTTATATCATCACAAAGAGTCGCTCTTGAGGTTTATAAGAGTAATTCTTCAAATCAGAATAAAGAAGCTTTTCTTGAAGAATTAATAGTAAGGAAGGAGCTGGCTGATAATTTTTGTTTATACAATAGAAATTATAAATCTATAAGAGGTACAGCGCTTTGGGCTTCAAGATCATTGTTGAAACATAAAAATGATTTTAGGCCGATCATATATTCTCTCAAAGTATTAGAAAATGCTGAAACTCACGATATTATATGGAATACAGCTCAAAAAGAATTAGTAGAAAAAGGCAAAATTCATGGATATGTAAGAATGTATTGGGCTAAGATGCTTTTGCAGTGGACAGAAACACCTTCTGAAGCTATTGAAACTGCAATATATCTAAATGATAAATATGCCTTTGATGCTCCGTCTGCAAATGGTTATGTCGGTATATTATGGGCTATTGCAGGTTTGCATGATCGTCCGTTTAGAGAAGAAAGTATTTCTGGAAAAATCAGACGGATGAGTTATGATTCTCTATACAAAAAATTGAAAAATGGAATATACATAAAAAACTTCGAAAAGTAATCCTTAACGAAGTTCTTTATGATAACTTTTTATATTAAATTAATCTTTCATAACAGAAGTTGATCTTAAATATGCTTTTTCAAGATCCCCATCTACGTGTATTCCGCCATCAGGTGAAACAATAATTTCATACATATCCGGAGTTTTGCAGGTAGCCGCATTGAACTTACAATTAGGCGCTTTTGCTCCGTTTGTATCTATCGTGATTGTAGCATCTGTTGCAAAATCTGTTGATGGTATATAGTAAGCAATACCTTCATTTGTTATAAAACTAGGGTTATTAAATACTCCATTACCACCAGGAGTGCCTGGACAAGTAATATCTTCTGTTGAAATTGTATTTAATTTTAGACCAAATAATCTGCAAAACTTATTAGCTCCTTCATACGTAGTGCTATCGTCATTAATTACAGCAGCAACAGTATTATCTAAGCCTAAATAAGCTGTACCATCAGGTCTAAGAGCTTCCGGATATAAATAGTCATCATTGATTATTTCGGTTACAACTCTTTCAATATTGCTATATGCTTTTTTAAATAAAACCTTTTGTTTATCAGGTTGAGTTTGTTTTATTACCGGAAGAATCATAGATGCAATTACTCCAATTATCCCCATTGTAACAAGGACTTCACCAAGAGAAAATGCAAGTTTTTTCTTTTTCATAATAACCTCGTATTTCTTGTTATAATTTTGAATTATAAAGATATTATACCACTATTTACATTCATAGTATCATTATATTGACTTAATTTACAAAAAAAATCATCTGTATGATTTGTTTTGCTATCCTTATTTGAGCAAATCTTGACGGTTGCTTAATAATATGTTATAATAGTAGTGATATATAAATTTTGGGAGCAAGGATATGTCGAGGAAGTTTGAAGCTCTTACATTAGCTGAAATAATGATTACTCTGTTAATTATTTCAATATTGTGTCTATTTGCTTTGTCAACAATTAAACCTTATGATAAAACTTATAAATGGTTGTATGTTCGAATATATCATTCAATAGAGACTGCTGTATATAACTCAATGATGACCAGAAATTCTCAGGATGACCCTAATATGTATGGTTTTCCGAATTCATCTACTAATTTCTGTAACATGTTAAAAGAATATATGAATACTGCTTCAGAGGATGTTATAGAAGGTGAAGTGAATCCAAAATGCGAGGCTTCAAGGGATTTAGATATTGGCGCATTTGAGTTTCCTGAAGATAAAATACAGCTTGTGTTGAGTAATGGTATAAGATTATGGATTGCATCTGATGGTGGTGCTCCTTATCAACTTAATGAGACTGTTGATGGTTCTCCTGTAAATATGAAATATTACGTAGTATTTGCAGACCTTAACGGTTCAAGAGGACCAAATTTGGCGCAATGGGATGCCGCAGGTAATATAGGTTGGAATGAAGATTATAAAATGGTTGATATTGTTGCTTTTGTAGTAACCGAAGCTTCAGTTGTAATACCAATTGGCCCTCCGGAAATTGATACAAGATATATGCAAGCTTTTGCTATATATCCGCCTGATGATGAAAATTTCCCGGAAGGTACGAAATCTACAGCTCATACATATTACTGGGCAAAAAATGATGCTTGGGGTTCTAGTAAATCAATAGCGGAACCTATGTCTTTGAATTTTGCGGGAGAATTTCCGGCGAATAGTCCATTCCTTGTTACTTATCCACCGGCAAATAATGTAAATGAGACCGCTGGATGTTCAGAAGATAATAATTTGGTATCTCAATGTTACGTAAAAATAGAAGATTATAACTAATAAAAAAGCTCGATTTAATCGAGCTTTTTTATTATATAATTTGAGAACTTTTGTTAGATGTTTTCATTATCCTTTGAAAGGTTATTATAATCGACACCGCCAACGGCTTTGTATAGATTAATTGTAGAAATCAAATAATTAATTTTATTTGATATTTCAGCTCTTTCACTCATAATAACAGCTTCTTCAGCTTTAAGATGGTCTAGTTGTGATTTTGAACCTATATTTAAGCTTTTTTCACTAAGTGCAAATTTTTCTTTTTCAATTCCTACTCTTTCAATTGATTTATCATAATTCTTTTTGGAAATCTTTGCAGTTGTTAATGAGTCATTAAGCTCTTGAATTGATGTCAGAAGAACTTTTTCGTACATTTCGCTAGCTTTTTCATATTCCAATTTGTTGTATCTCAAGTGTGCAAGTTTAGCACCTCCTGTGAATAAATCAATTGAAGGTAATATCCCAACATTTGCAAGGAAAGTGTGGGAATCAAAAAGATGTGAAAAATTGTTGTAAGCGTTGAATCCAGCTTGACCGTAAATCGTAAATTTAGGTAAGAAACTTTTTCTTGCAACTCTTACATCATAGCCTATTTTTTTAATATAATCTTCAGCTTTTATAAGGTCGGGTCGTTGAGCTATAGCGTCAGCATTGATACTTTCAGGAACATTTGGTAATGTAATTTGTTCAAATGTATTTCTCAAAATTTCTTTAGCGTCTCTTTCGCCTAAAAGTACAATTAATTGATTGTATATAGTATCTTGTTTATTTTTATAATCGTTCAATTCTTCTTCAAAAACTGTTAGAGCTTGTCTTTCTATAAGAACTTCTACCGTTGAGCATAAGCCGTTTTTGTATTTTATTTCTTGCATTTCTGTTATTTTTTTCTGAAGTTCGACAAGTCTTTCTTGATTTTTAATTAATTTATCCAATTTAATCAGGTTAAAATAGTTAGATGCAACTTCACTTGTCAAATTGATATAAGAAGCACGTTCATTTTGTTTTATAATATCTCTTTGTTTTTCGATACTTTTAGTCTTTAAACGATTTTCGCCCCAAATATCTACTTCATAAGTCATTGTTAGCGGAAGTAAAAATCTGGTCTGAGAATAATCTGGAATTACCAAATTTCCGAATCTTGTTGTCGCGCTAGGCATTTCTCTTCCTATATTTCCGCTGAAACCAAGATAAGGCAGTTCATTTGCAAAAGCTTCTTTAACTGCTTGATCAGCTTGTTTCGATTTGATTGTTGCTATTTTTAAATCTTGATTGTTCTCGTAAGTCTTCATCATAAGATTTACAAGATTTTCATCATTGTACTGTTTCCACCAATTAATATTTACATAATTTAGTCTGTAATCTTCCTTAGGTGTTTCTTTTGCATATAAAGTGCTTGTGTTGCACAACAAAATCAATAGGGTTAAAAATAATAATCTAAAATGTTTCATATCCAAAATTCCTTTATGCTACTATACTAGCATAAAGGAAAATTATTTTTTGCAAATATAAGATATTTATTTTTCTCTTGAAAAAAAATATTTTGTGCTAGTATAAAATTAGAGGAATTAATTAAATAAGAATAAGCGAGGTTTTTTATGGATGAACAAAACAATAACCAACCTTTCGATGATGATAATGAAATTAAGCATATAGATAAAGAAGAACTTGAAAAAAGAGCAAAAGAAAAGTTAAAAAAGAATCGCCCCGAATATAAAAAGAAGCGTGTTATAATTCCGACTATTTGTGCTATTATTCTTGTATTTATCGGAATATTTATGGCAATTAATGCAACATTTTATCAGTCAACTGATGATGCATTTGTCGAAGGTCATATAATTTCAATAGCACCAAAAGTTGCTGGGCAAGTAATTAATCTTTATGTGGATGATAATCAGGAAGTAAAACAAGGTGAAGTTTTAGTAGAAATTGATCCGACTGATTATAAGGTAAAATTAAATCAAGCAGAGGCTAAACTTGCTGAAGCGAAAGCTAAGCTGGGTGTAATAGAAAGACAAGTCGAAGAAAATACTTCAAAAGTCGGATTTACTGTTCAAGAATTGAATTCAGCATCATCAAAACTTGATTTTGCAGAAAAAGATTACAGAAGATATGCCGATATGTATAAAGAAGGCATTGTATCAAAGCAAGAATATGATAAAAGTTTGAACATGCTTACAGTAGCGCAAGCCAACGAAAAAGCTGCTGATGAAAATAATAAGGCTGTAAAAGCCTCACTTGAAGCTAATAAAGCTCAAGTAAAATCTCAAGAAGCTGAGATAAATAGATTAGAAGCTGAGGTAGATCAAGCAAAAATCAATCTTTCATATACGAAAATTTATGCTCCTGAAGCAGGTATGGTATCAGCAAGAACTGTTGAAAAAGGTAATTATGTGCAAGTTGCACAGCCAATGATGTCTATAGTTCCTCAAAAAGTTTGGGTAGTAGCTAATTTTAAGGAAATACAGCTTACTAATATGAAAAAAGGTCAGCCCGCTTGGATTAAGGTAGATACTTACCCTCATAAAAAATTTAAAGGTCACGTTGATAGTATCCAAAGAGCAACAGGTGCAAAATCTTCACTATTTCCACCGGAAAATGCTGTTGGAAGTTATGTAAAAATTGTTCAAAGAGTACCAGTAAAAATTCTTTTTGATGAAGATATAACAAATTATAATATAGTCCCGGGTATGTCTGTAGTACCCAGAGTAAAAATTAAATAACTAAAAAGGCTTTACTATAAGTAAAGCCTTTTTATGAAATAACGATTATGGAAGAAGAAAGAAAAGTAAACCCCTATATAGTAGCTATATCTGTGCTGCTGCCATCATTTATGGCACTTGCAGCTTCATCGGCTACAAACGTTTGTCAACCAAATATTGCAGGATATTATGGTGCAACTCAGTATGAGGCAAATACGGTGATTACTTCTTATATTATATCTGGCGGTATAATGCTTCCTATAACCGGATATTTGGTAAGAACAATCGGTAAAAAACTTTTGTTTTATTATAGTATATGGTTGTTTTGTATTGGGGCTGTTATGTGTATTCTAGCGCCAAATTTACAGATGCTAATAGTTGCAAGAATTATTCAAGGTATTGGAAGCGGGTGTATTTTACCATTGTGCCAAGCTGTTTTGTTGGAAGTCTTTCCGATAGAAAAGCGAGGGGTTGCAATGGGATTATTTGGGGTAGCTGCGATGTTTTCCCCTCTGGCTGGTCCTTTTCTGGGAGGGTATCTGACAGATAATTACAGCTGGCAGTGGGTATTTATTATTAATATTCCGCTATCAATGCTTTCATTTATATTAATAAAAATGTTTGTAAAATCAGACAGACCTCCAAAGCAACAAAGTAAAATTGATTTTGATATAGTAGGTTTTATTTCGGTTGTAATTGCGATGGGGTGTATGCAAGTAATTCTTGATAAAGGTCAGCAATATAATTGGTTTGATACTACTTGGATTTGTTGGTTGACAGGAATTTGTATCTTTTCATTTGTATTATTTTATGTTTGGGAACTTGAATATAAAAATCCGCTTATTGATATTAGAGTTTTTAAAGATAGAAACTTTTTATTTGGGACGATAGTCAGTTCTTTTTTAAATATAATGCTATATTCTACATTGTTACTTGTACCTATGTTTGTGCAAAGCCTTTTAGGGTATAGTCCTTCAATGTCTGGTTTAGCAATGTTTCCGAGAGCTGTTGTCTGTCTTATTGGATTAATTGCGGTAGGACAAATTTCAAGATTTTTTGAAAGCAGGTTGCTTGCAATTATCGGATTGTTAATCATGGCTTTTTCAATTTTTCAACTTTCAAATTTGAATACAACGGCATCTATTGAAAGCGTAATTTTGCCTAATATATTGCTATGTATAGGTGTGCCAACCGCATTTATTCCTATTACGGCATTATCTTTTCAAACTTTGGATCCGAAAAGGAATGCAGATGCTGCAGCTTTACATGCGATGTTTAAAAATATTGTAACAGCTGTAGCGACTTCAGTTTCTGCGACTTTTATTGCAAGAGTATCTCAAGTGCATCAAACATATTTAGTACATAACCTTTCCGGAGAAAATCCGCACTTTTATAATAAGTTAATGGCTGCACAAGCTAAATTCTCAATCTATTACAATCATTTTACTGCAGCGCGCAAAGCAGGAGGCAGTTTGTATAATCAAATGCTTCAACAAGCTCGTCTTTGTTCTTTTTACGACGCTTTTTTGGTGCTTACCTTATTATGCATAATCGTTATTCCGCTTGTGATTCTATTAAATACCGGTGAAAAAAAATCGGCATAAAGTTGCGAATTGTAAATTAAATATTTGATAAAAAAGCAAATTTTTATATTTTTTTCTATTATAATTGTAGTGGAAAGAATTAGGGATTATGTCAACTCAAATAAACAATTCAAATACGCCCCAAAGACCGTTCAATAGATTTAAAAGTTTGAGTTATGCTAAAAAAACGCATTTAACTTATGCTACTCCAAAAAGGAGTTATAGAAATCATAATAGAGAGGCCGTCGAAACTCATACAAAAATTAAATCTTTTTTGGGTGCATTGACAGGTGTCGCAATATCAACCGGTCTCGTTGCTAAAAATCAGAAGATAAATTTAACAAAACCGCTTAATCTTTTTAAATTAAAGTATGGTGTAAAAGAAATGATCGCAATAAGCGGTCTTGGTATAGTAGGTGGTGTTATCGGCGGTATGATAGGCTCTGATAAGAAAAAAGAGAAAATGAATGAGGGTGTATTCCAGTTTATGAATTCAACAGTTCCTTTGTTGTTGGTACATCCAGTAACTCAGGCAATTGATAAATCAAAATATAAAAATAATTTACCTCTTAGAGTAGGCGCAATTTTGGTAACATTGCTTGCAGGCATGAAGGGTGCTGCAGTGCTGTCTAATTTTATAAATGACCCTAAGGATAAAGTTCCTGACAGAAAATTGACATTAATGGATTCTGTTGCAAATATTGATGATGCGGTGGGGGCTTTTTCTGTTGCGAGAATACCTGTAATATCTCAATTAGAAAAAGTTTTGCCAATGATATTTGTTTGGTGTGGTTATAGAGCAGGTAAAAACAACTAAAAAGTCCGCATTTATTATAAAATACGGACTTTAGTTCTTTTGTAGATATATTTTTTATTCAATACTTTTAATTTTTATTTGACCGTTTTGTTCAACGAATTGGACATTTTGTTTGGGTTGTTGATTATAAATTCGCTGCATTGCAGGCTCGGTTAATTCAAATTCTTTGTTTTTTGCATCTTTTTGTTCTTGAACCTCTTTATAATCATTGTATTCTTGATATCTGAATTTCATATCATCAATCATTTTCATATCGTGTATTTGGCTTCCGCCAACTCCCATTGGAGAGTTAATCAAATTCATCATCCCGCCTGCATCCATTCCTGGGTTTGCAAAAGCGGATGCGCCGATAATGATTGTTGACAATAAAATTGTATATCTAATCTTTTTCATAAAAACTATCCCCTTATTTAACTCTAAAAACGACGTTAGCAACTGAAGTTACTTTTTTATCAATTGTTGTTGTGTCATTGATTCCATAGTCGGATACGTTAGTTGAATCAGCGGGTGTTATTTGGAACACACCCATTTTTACAGATTGAATTTTTCCGACACGGTTATGAGTAGCTTTAAGCATTGCTGCTGCTCTTTGTTTTGCGTCAACAGTTGCATCTTCTAACAGTTTAACTTTTAAATCAGATATTTGCGAATAAAAATATAATGGCTGCATTACATCAATTTCTATACCTTGAGAAATTAAGCTTGAAATATCGATTGAAATATCTTTGATTTTATTTACATCTTTGGAATTAATAACAACAGGTTGTGAGTAATTATATCTGTCAATAATGTTTGTCATACTACCGTTTGGGTTTTGCTTGTACGTGTAATAACCGTGAGACGCTCTAAGTTCGATTTCGTTTTCAGCTATACCTTTTTGTTCAAGATATTTCATAACAACGGGCAATTGTTCCTGAGCTAATTTGTAAGCCTTAGCTCTGTCTGCTTGTTTTGTAGTGATTTCAATCTCTAATCTACCGCTGTCAGATTTTACTATTTCATAAGCAGAACCAGTTACTGTAATTGTATCTTTTGAAAAAGTTCCGGTCAAAATTTTAGCTGCCGCAACAATTCCTACAGCTAAAATAATGGCTAAAGTTACTAGCTGTAATCTTTCTAATTTTTCAAACATCTAAATACTCCTTCTACATAACCATTTATATAATATTATGATAATAACATAGATTATAATATATCATTATATAAATCAAATATTTTATATAGATTTATGAAGTTTTGGATTAAATCTTTTTATGTGAGTATAATCTATAAATAAAAAATAAGGAGGCCGGTATGTCAGAGTATATTGAAAAAGTTTTGAAAAAGATTAAAGAAAGAGATCTAAACGAACCTGAGTTTTTGCAAGCGGTCGAAGAAGTTTTAAAAACAATAAAACCGGTGATCGAAAAACATCCAGAATATGAATCTTTGGCAATTTTGGAAAGAATGACTGAACCTGAAAGAATAATTACATTCAGAGTTCCTTGGGTGGATGATAATGGAAAAATTAACGTAAATCGAGGATACAGAATTCAATTTAACGGACTGATTGGTCCTTATAAGGGTGGTCTTAGGTTTGATCCGAGCGTAAACCAATCTATAATGAAGTTTTTAGGCTTTGAACAGATATTTAAAAATGCTTTGACTGGACTTCCGATAGGTGGAGCAAAAGGCGGAAGTGATTTTGATCCAAAACATAAATCAGATATGGAAATAATGCGTTTTTGCCAAAGTTTTATGACAGAATTGCAAAGACATATCGGACCTGACGTCGATGTTCCAGCAGGAGATATAGGTGTCGGAGCTCGTGAAATCGGATATTTATACGGACAATACAGACGTATAAAAGACAGATATGACGGTGGTGTATTAACAGGTAAAGGACTTGAATATGGCGGATCATTAGCAAGAACTGAAGCTACAGGGTATGGACTTATATATTTTATGAGAGAAATGCTGAAAGCTAATGGAAATCAATCTTTAGAAGGAAAAACCGTAACAATTTCAGGTTCAGGTAATGTTGCGATATATGCTTGTGAAAAAGCACAGATGTTAGGTGCAAAAGTTGTTGCAATGAGTGACAGCAACGGTTGTATTTATGATGAAAACGGTATTGATTTGCTGACTATTAAGCATATAAAAGAAGTTGAACGTGGTCGTATAAAAGATTATTTAAAATATCATCAAAATGCAAAATATATAGAAAGAACAAGTGATGATTCTCCTATCTGGGAAATAAAAACGGATATTGCGCTTCCTTGTGCAACTCAAAATGAAGTTACGCTAAATTCAGCTAAAAAACTTGTAGAAAATGGCGTAATTGCAATAGGCGAAGGTGCAAATATGCCTTGTGAGATTGCCGCTACTGAATACTTTTTGGAAAAAGGAGTCCTTGTAGCTCCGGCAAAAGCAGCCAATGCCGGTGGAGTTGCAACTTCAGCTATTGAAATGAGCCAAAACTCTATGAGATATTATTTATCGTTTGAGCAGGTAGATAATATGCTTGAGGCTATTATGGTAAATATCTTCAAATCAACTCAGGAAGCTTGTAAGACTTATAATTTAGCTAATAACTATGTAGCTGGAGCGAATATTGCTGCATTTACAAAACTTGCAAAAGCTATGATAGCTCAAGGGATAATATAACTTTACCATTGTAGGCGATTTTTTCATAAGGTGTAAATACTTATAATTTTTTGCGAAAGGAGAGTGTTTGTGAAAAATTATAAGAAACCTTGTGATGAAGAGTTGCGGAGAAAATTAGATGAAATTTCTTATCGGGTAACTCAGCGTAATGCAACAGAAAAACCGTTTAGTAGTCCTTATAACAATAACTTCCAAGAGGGAATTTACGTCGATATTGTAACCGGAGAGCCATTGTTTTGTTCACGTGATAAATTCAGTTCAATCAGCGGTTGGCCAGCATTCGCAAATCCGATAAGTGATAATGCAATTAATGAATTTAATGACTATTCTTTTGGGATGGAAAGAACAGAGGTAAGAAGCGTAATCGGGAATTCGCATTTGGGGCACGTTTTTAACGACGGTCCAAAGGAATTCGGTGGTCGCAGATATTGCATAAACGGTGCAGCTTTGAAATTTATCTCAAAAGAGAATTTGGAAAAAGAAGGGTATGATGAATATTTATCTTTCTTTAATTAAACAAAAACAGTCGGCAGATATTGCCGACTGTTTTATTA
>CALVAU010000131.1 GCA_944325615.1 Candidatus Gastranaerophilales bacterium
TGATAGAGAAGGAGAAGCTATAGCTTGGCATGTTAGACAAGTAATAGATGTACCTGATAAAAAAGTTTTTAGAATTGAATTTAATGAAATAACCCCTAAAGCTGTAACATATGCTGTTGAACACTCAAGACAAATTGACATGCAAAGAGTAAAAGCACAGCAAACAAGACAAATTTTAGACAGATTGGTAGGTTATAAAATAAGCCCTGTTTTATGGGAAAAAATGAGAAATTATCACTTATCAGCAGGAAGAGTACAAAGCGTTGCACTTAAAATGATATGTGAAAGAGAAGAAGAAATAAATGCATTTACCCCAGTTGAATACTGGAGTATCACTGCTGATTTATCAAAAGATAAAGCTAAATTCTCTGCAGAACTTGTAAAATATAAAAATGCTAAAGTGGATATAAAAAATGAGAAAGAAGCAAATGAAATAGTTGAATATCTTAATAAAAAAGGAAGAGAATTCAATGTATCAAAAATTTCAACAAGAAACTCTCAAAGAAAACCCACAGCTCCATTTATAACATCGACCCTGCAAAGAGAAGCAAGTACAAAACTTGGCTATGGTGTTTCAAAAACAATGCAAATAGCCCAAAAATTATATGAAGGTATTGATATTGGCAGTGATGGTCCTGTTGGTTTAATTACATACATGAGAACAGATTCTGTTCGTATATCAGATGATGCACAAAATGCTGCAAAAGATTTTATTTTGAATAATTATGGGGAAAAATATTACCCCAAAACAGCAAATAACTATGTAAAAAAATCAAAAAATGTACAAGATGCTCATGAAGCAATAAGACCTTCTTATGTTGAAAAAACACCTGATAGCATAAAACAATATTTAACAAATGAACAATATCAATTATATAAACTAATCTGGAGTAAGTTTGTAGCATCACAAATGGAAAATGCTTCTGTAAAAAATACAACAATTGATATTGAAGCAGATGAGTGTTTATTTAAAACAGGAATGAGCAAAATAATTTTTGATGGATACTTAAAAGTATATAATGATGATGAAGAAGAGAAAGAAAATTCTTCCAAACTTCCTGATTTAAAAGAAGGAGATAATTTAAAATTAAAAGAAATTACTCCAAAACAACATTTTACAAGTCCGCCGCCAAGATATACAGAAGCATCATTGGTAAAAGCACTTGAAGAACATGGTATTGGCCGCCCAAGTACTTATGCTCCAATTATTTCTAAAATACAGCAAAAAAATTATGTAGAAAAAACGGATAAAGCACTTGCTCCAACTATGCTGGGTATGACATTGTGCAAACAGTTAGTTGAATATTTCAAAGATATAATGAATTATGAATTTACCGCAAATATGGAAAGTAAGTTAGATGATATAGCAGAAAATAAACTTGAATGGAGTGAAGTAATAAAAGAATTTTATACTCCTTTTATAGAGACAGTTGCAAGTGCAAAACAAAATATGAAGAAAGTATTAATCGAAAGTGATATAACTTGTCCTAATTGCGGAAGTAAAATGGTAGTAAGAACAAGCAGATTTGGAACACAATTTTTAGGCTGCTCAAAGTATCCCGAATGTAAAACAATGCTACCTTTAAATTCCGATGGACAAGCAATTGAACAAAATAAAGAAACAGAAGAAAAATGTGAAAAATGCGGTTCAATTATGATTCAAAAAACAGGACCATATGGTCCATACCTTGAATGCAGTAATGAAACTTGCAAGAACAGGAAAAGGATTATAAAATCAACTGGAGTAAAATGCCCAAAATGTAGTAAAGGTGAGATAATATTTAAAAAATCAAAATACGGAAAAGTGTTTTTTGGTTGCAGTAACTACCCTGATTGTGATTTTGTATCTTGGAATGAACCTGTTAATGAAAAATGCCCGAAGTGCGGAAATATTTTAGTAAAAAAAATCACAAAGAAAGAAAAAAAACTTATATGCAGTAATAAAAGTTGCTCATTTTCAAAAGATATGGAAGAAGAATAGTATATGTATAAATTTGGACTTATAGGATATCCCCTGTCACATTCAATGTCAAAAGTAATACAAGAAGCTGCCTTTAAATCAATAGGTGTTGAAGGCAGTTATGAAATAATGGAAACAGAGCAAGAAGATCTTGTTTCAAGACTAAAATATTTAAGAGCAAATGGTTTTCAGGGATTTAATGTAACAATACCTCTGAAAGTTCCTATTACATTATTTTTATCAGGAGTAGATAATGTTGCAAATGTTGCAGGCAGTGCAAATACAATAAAAATTTTAGAAGATTCTTCAATGTATGGTTATAATACAGATGTATATGGATTTGTAGAAGCAATACCTGAAGATTTCAGAAAAGAACTTGAAGGGAAAAATATAGCTGTTTTAGGTAACGGTGGAGCTGCAAGAGCTATTGGAGTCGGTTTATCTATTCTAAAAGTCAAAAAAATTGATTTTTATGCAAGAAATATAATCAATGAATCTGAAATGGTTGAAACTTTAAGACGAAACTTCAACAATGTAGAGATGAAATGTAAACAAATCGAAAGTTTAAAAGATTTATCACAGTATAAAATGCTTATTAATACAACACCTATCGGAATGAGAAGTAAAGCAATGGGGATATCTCCTGTTGAAGAAGAATCAATAAAAACCATGGATAAATCAGCTTTAGTATATGATATAGTATATAACCCATTAAATACAGAACTAATCAAAATAGCAAAGAAATATAATATTAAAACAATACAAGGTCTTGATATGCTGATATATCAAGGGGCAAAAGCCTTCGAAATTTGGACAGGTAAAAAACCTGATACATTAAAAATGAAAATAGCAGCTCTTGAAGCAATGATGGAATAAATTTTATATATCTACATCTTTCATCATTGATATTAAAGTTGAAATAGTTGTTTCCATAGAAACGCTATCAGAAATTCTTTGCTGCAAAAAGGCATTAATTTGGGGCATAAGTTCAATAGCAATGTCTAATTTAGGATTAGAACCAGCATTATACATACCGACATCAATTAAATCTTTATTTTCTCTATATAAAGCCATTAATTTACGCATTTTATATGCAGCTTGTTTATGTTCTTCTGTAA
>CALVAU010000132.1 GCA_944325615.1 Candidatus Gastranaerophilales bacterium
AAAAATTTTAATATATTAATTAATGTAAAATTATCTAACATAAACATCATGCTACCTTTTTTAATTCATAAAGTTGATACAGCTCTAACATTACTTGTTTCGAAAATTCCTCAATATGGGGTACCATTTAAGACAAGCGCCATTAAGGCGCTTTTTTAGTGCTGTTTTATTGAATTTTATATTTTTTTGTTCTATCCTGCTGCTATGGCTAGATTGATTGGAATTTCGGATATTCATGGTGAATATGAAAAACTTTGTACCGTCATCGATAAAATTGCCCCAAAAAATGATGATACTTTTATTTTCATGGGCGATTATATAGATAGAGGAGCAAAGTCAAAAGAAGTCGTAGATAAACTTATTTCCATGCAAAAGATTTGCAACTGCGTTTATTTAATCGGCTCACATGAATATGCACTTTTACATGCCAATTCTGATGAATATTATAATTATTTATTTTGGAATTATGGCGGAGTGCAAACGGCTGAAAGTTACGGTTCTTTTGAAAATATACTTAAAGTTCATGGGGATTTTTTCAAAAAACTAAAATTTTATTATATAAACGGCAATTATTTATTCATACATGCCGGTATAAGAAACGGTATTCCTCTTGAAAAGCAAAGTGAAGTGGATATGGTCTATATTAGAAAAGATTTTTATAATAACAAGCATGATTTGCCATATAAAATTATTTTCGGCCATACTGAATTTGAAAAACCTTTAATTCAAGAAGATAAAATCTGCATAGACACAGGATGCGGAAAATATAAAGAATCCCCGCTTACTGCTATTATTTGCGAAAATGGTAAGGAATATTTTATAAATTCAAAATAAATTATCAGAATTTTATAAATTTATACCCTCTTTTATCAGAAGATTGTTGTTGCTGTTGAGGTTGAGTATTTTTCTCTTTTCCAAGCTGAACTGTACCTCTTGGAACATTAAAAGTATCTTCTAAGGCCGTTTCAAATTTTTGACGGCTGCCATCTACTTTATAAAAATTTCCACCCGTTGAATTTGAAAGACACATTAAAGTATTGTCATTTCCTAGTTGAATAACATCAATTTTAATATCTTGTCTTGTCTTTATTAATTCTCTTATATAAGCACAAGGATCGCCACCACAACTGTCCCCACCATCAGTTACAAGAATTATTTTTTTATCTTGCGCAACAGACTGAGCATTTGCACTTACTATTTTTATATTTCTCAAATCTTTATTTACTGTCTCTCGAAGTGCAAATTCTAAAGGAGTATCTCCTCCGGCTTTTGTTTCCTGCAAACCTTTTATAATATTAGATTGATTTTCTTTCTTAAAATATGATACAAGCCTTGTTGCTCTGCAAGAATCAAAATATGAATATGCATTTGAAGATGAGACGTCACCAAAAACTCTCAATGCAACAGCTGAGTTTTTTGGTATTTTAGGCAGAATATATATTAGAGTTTCTTTAGCTAAAGCAATCCATCTAATCATACTACCTGAATAATCCACCAATAGTTCAATAGCTTCTCCGTCAATATTTGAGCGTTTTGGACTTTGGACTATTTGAATCTGCTTATAAGTAGTCGGTGTATATACATTATAGCGTTCTGCAATTGCCGGTTTGGCAGCTAAAAATGCAAAAATTAAAATTAATAATGATATTGTTATTTGTTTATTAATAATTTTCAAAATTTATTTTACCTTATCTACATCTACAAATTTATACTTACGCACTTTATCTGCTGTACCTTTTGGTACATCAAAAGTTTTTTCCAGCGCATCTATTATTTTATTATCATCAACTACTTTATAATATTTTCCACCTGTCGCTTCTGCAAGACATTTTAAGTTATCATTGTCACCAATAATTATTACATCTATTATTAGATTTTTATTTTCAACAACTGCTTGTCGTATATAACTACAAGGGTTTCCACCACAGGACTCATAACCGTCAGTTATGAGTATTATTTTCTTTCGCCCTTCAATAGAGGATAAATCTTTAACAGCCTCTTTAAGACCTAATTCTATTGGAGTCATATCCCCTATATGCCCTTTATCAAATCCGTTAATTATTTGAACTTTATTATTAGATTTGATGGGAGTAACCAATTGTGTGTTTTTACATGAATCAATATTTCTTTTAATCGCAGAACTTTGAGCATTTAAAGCTCTCATTTTTCTACATTCTCTAGCATTTGAAGGATTTGCATTACAGTCTATGTTGAAATCACTTTGCTTAATTGAAGAATCAGGCATCTTTAGCTCGCCACCAAACAACCTTAAGCCTAGCTTTGATCCTTTTAGCTGAGGGACGATATAAACTAAAGTTTTTTTAGTTATATCTACTGCCCATCCCATACTACCGGAAAAATCTACCAATAATTCTATTGCAGTTGGTTTCCCTGTATTTGAGTAATTGAATTTATTAGCATCATTCACCTCATAGCGGTTAAATTGCTCTGCATTGGCAGGCATTAATAAAAACATACTCAACAGAATTATTATAAAGATTTTCTTATACATTTTTGTTTATCCTAATACCTATTTTATTTATTATATATTTTTTATTGCAAAACTTCAATTTATAATTAATAAAAATGAACAATTATTAAAATATATCGTTATAAAAGTATGAGGATTATGAGTATAATAATTAATATTTTACATATTTATATTTATCAGCCAAAGGTTTGCTATTGCTATATCTAGGTGTTTTCTCTTTATAAGTCGGTTTTTCTTTATATCGTTCTGAGGCAACTGTGCCTTTTGGAACTTCAAAAGACATCTCAAAAGCTGACTCGAATTTTTGCCGGCTGCCATCTATTTTATGGAAAGTACCGCCTGTAGCTTCAGCAAGACATGCTAAACGATTATCGTTGCCTAATTGTACAACATCAATTTGTATATCTTTTCTTGTTTTCATTAATTGTCTTATATATGCGCAAGGATCACCCCCACAATTTTCACCACCATCTGTTACTAATATTATTTTCTTATTTTTATATGTTCTATTTCTGTCATATACTCTAACATTTTTAAAGTCTTTTTCTACGGTTTCTCTAAGTCCCAATTCTATCGGAGTTACTCCGCCGATTTTTGAATTCGATAAACCGTTTAAGATTTCAGATTGGTTATTCTTTGATAACCTTGCCACCTGTCTTGTTGCCTGACAAGAACTTTCATAATATACCCCGTTTCCGGCTCTATCGCCAAATACTCTTAATGAAACGGCTGCATTTTGAGAAACTCTAGGAAGAATAGCCTCTAAGGTTTCTTTAGCCACCCCAATCCATCTGCCCATACTGCCTGAATAATCCACCAGCAGTTGAACAGCTTCGCCATGAATTGAAACTCTTTGAGGCGGTTTATTAAGCCTGTTAAGTTGTTTATAGGCATTTGGTGAATAAACCTTAAATCCGCCAGCAAATACCGGTATAGAAAATATATTTAGTATAAAAAACATAGTAATTATAGATATACCAATTTTCTTTTTCAAAAAGGCCTCCAATAAATAATTTTTCCGATTAAATTTCCCTTAATATAATAAAGTCAAAAATGAACAAATAATTTACAAAATCGTTAAATATATATAAAGTTTTATTGCAAAAGAAGCCTTATACAATTATAATTTTGTGTAGGATGGATATGAAAAAGTTTCTAATATTTTTAGTAACAATATTTTTAACGGCATCGACTGCATTCGCTGCTGATGTATCACGTCTTTATAAAATAAAAGACGCAAAAACTGATAACCTTGAAAAAATACTTACTCCCTACTTAAAAAGGCTCTATCCTAATGCTATTTTGAAAAATAATTGCTATATATTGGAAGATACCAATAAAAAATATTTTTATGTTGTAATTTTATCTCAAAAAGATGATACTTCATATTTTTATTACATGTCCAATAATGAGGAAGAAGATTTAAGAAAAAGCCTTTTAAAAACACTCAAAAATAATGATTTCAAGCCGAAAAAAGTTTTCGATTCTAGTTTGAAAAGCTTTTTCTACGGTGAAGCTTATACTAATTTAGCGCACAGCAACGTTAATGTTAATTTAAGAGCAAAACAAACTAATCAGGATATTGTACAAACTCAACAAAATCCCCAGCCAGTTGATGCAAAAAGCATAAATTACGACTTCAGTGATGAAGCTCAAGCTCGATTTGACGGCAATTATCAGCAACCTCAAGGGGGAATTGTTAAACTTAATCAGACCGCAAAACAAGAAGCCCCAATTGAATTAAATCCTAATGTTGTAAGACTTCCGCAAATTGGTGCTCCACCTAATACAAATCTACCATATAATGCTCCTGTATATAGCCAAAGACAAACTCAAAATTATCAAAATTCTGGAAATGTTTTATCAGGAAGTGTCGTATATATTCAAGATGGTGCAACGTTTACAGCAATGTTGTTATCTGATATAAGCTCAGACAGTCTTGTAAATAATGATAGAATTAGTGCAGAACTTGATGCGGATTGGATTTATAACGGTTATTTAATAGCTCCTGCAGGAAGTATTCTTAACGGTCGAGCAATAGAGACAAGACGAGCCGGATTTGCAATGGCAAACGGACAAATAGGACTTTTGTTTGATGAAATTATGACACCTGACGGCAACGTGATTCCATTAAAGACAAATAAAGTATATATAACAGGCAATTCTACAAGAGCATTAAATATAACCAAAAGAATTGCAGGCGGTGCAGCAACTGGACTTTTGCTCTCTGCGATTTCAATGCTTCTTGGTGCAGATCCAACAAGTGCAATAATTGCAGGAACATCCATCGGCGCAGGAGCAGGTGCAATTTCAGCAATCTCAGCAAAAGGAGAAGAAATAAATCTGATTGAAGGATCTCAATTACAAATTATGCTGATTGAACCTCTTACCGTACAAATTTACCGACAATAAATCGAAAGGATTGATATGACCGTTATAATAACTTCTCAAAATAATGAAAAGATTTTCAGAGAAAAAGATTTCATAATAATCGGCTCAAATTCTGATTGTGATTATAAAATAAATGTCGGTTACGATTTTATGCTGACTCTGCAATATGATGAAAATACTAATAAATGCACAATTATAAATAATTTTTCAAACCCAAAAATCCTTTTTAGGGGCGAACCGTTTAAGGGGAAAATTATATTTGAAAAGTTTTGCAAACTGAAATTTGAAAACAGTGAAGAATTTATCGGGATTAAAATTCCTGAAAAAGAAGCTCAACCGATAAGTCAAATTGCACAAAAAGAATTGACACAAAAAGAAGTATCTGAATTATACGGTAACGATATAAATACAGAAGTAAAACTCAAATTAGAAAAGAAAAAATCCGATATTGAAAAAAGTAGAGTTGCAATAACAAAACAGATTGCATTTTCAATTAATAATTTAAAGAAACGACTTTCTTTAAATTTTAAGGCTTCTATTATTTTAAATATAGCACTAGTTTTCAGCACAATAGTTATGACATTTGGAATTACCAATTATCTTATGGGACTTCCGATTTCAGATACTGTGGCATTTATGAATATGCCTACAAACATAAAAATGCTTGTATTATTCTCTGTACTTACTTATGCGATATCTTTATCCCTAAAACAGGGTATATATCTATTTTTGCAAAACAAGGATACCGCAAAGCCCATATATGGTGCCAAATTTGCACAAAATTTTCTAATTTTTCTTTCGACAGCTTTTATGCTTGCCTTTTATACGATAAATATGATTTATTATATGAATCCTAACGGAAGAATTTTTTACGGAGCATTGATTTCTCTGTTCTTTGTAATGCTAAATGCCACAATCGCATTTGCATGCGGATACTTTAAATACAGCAGCCAAAAACTTTCTATGGAACTTGATAAATATGAGTACCGAGAAGACTTTGAACTGGTTTTGAATGAATACCAAAGCTGGATTGACATGTTCATAAACAGCTTAAGTTCTGTAAAAATCAACTATATCAAAGATAAAACTTTTACACTCCAACTAAAGGCCGTAGGCGAAATAGTTTTAGGTATATTAACGGCTCCGTTTTTGGCTTATGGCGTATCAAATACGCTTGCAATGTGTTTCCCTGAAGCTGCGGGCTGGATAAGAATTTCAGGATTAAGATTTTCTCCTGTATTTTTAATTCTAGCTACAATGCTTATTATCTTTGCATTTTTTACAATAGCAAACGGATTTTTGACAATGAGAAAAATAAGCGGATCAGATATTATCAAACTCGACGGATTTAGAAACTATCTATCGCACGGAGTCGATATTTTGGGACTTCAAAATGTTAGATCTTTAGAAAAAGAACGTGTGAGATTATTTATAATCGGAGTTTCCATAATTTTTATAGAATTCACAATGAACACATCCTTTTTTATGACGGAAATAGGCGCAGATTTAGGCGGATTATTTTTAAGTTTTGTCGCAGCTTCAGTTCCGACAGCACTTTTAATAGCTGAGACTTATATTTTAAGCCGCACAAATTTTGAATTTTACGTATGCGATTCTCTAATTTCAAAGCTGGATAGAAAATGATAAAAATATATTTAATTTCAATCGGAATAATTATGATGATTCTGACAGTTACTGTCGGAATAGTTAAGCCTGGAATAAATAAGCAAGTCCAATTTACACAAAACGACTTTCAAATAACAAACACAGAACTTGCTCAAAATCCTGATGCTACTCATAAATTGCCAGAAGAAAAAGTTAAAATCGTTAATACAGAATTGCAAGAGACAAAAAACGTAGAAAAAACTATTAAATCAACAGATACTAAAATAAATCAGATAACAAAAGTTGTTGAAAATAAAGAAAATACAAGTGTAAAAAATATTCAAATCAAAAAAACGCCTGAAAAAATTAAAACAGAAACTAAAACAATAAAAACAACATCCCCAAAAAGTCAAACTAAAACAGTATCAACCACTCAAACACAAAAGCCTACAACTCAAGAAAAAACAGTAGAAATACCAAAATCAGTAAAAGATATTCTAAATAAAAAAAACTCACCAGAACAACAAAAACCTGAGCAAAAGGAAAGCAAACCGGTAAAACTTCCACAAGTCAACCCAACTCAAACGGCAGAACAAATTCAAAAAACAATTGAAACGGTACCTGAAAATGAAAGACCGCTAACAGAGCAAGAGGAAATTATTGTCTGGAATATCTGGAGAAGCAATTTACAAAACCAAATTATGAAAGACACTCAAATCGCCGCTCCCATTGGTACTACATTCAAATTTTCATTTACGGTAGATAAAAGAGGACAAATATCTAATTTGAAAACTTGGGCAGTACCATCCAGTTATAACAGCATTGCAATAAATTATCTAAAACCGCTTATTCTTAGCTATCAGGGAAAATCAATCTTAAACTTTCCGGCTCGCACAAAACGTGTTATAACTAATGTAACAGGCGGATTTGTAATTTCAACTCAAGACCGCTTCAGCACACCAAATGATTTTCAAGATATAGAAAGAATCAAAACTCTGAGGTAAAAATGTTTAAATGCACAGAATGCAGTGAAGAATATAAAGTAAAACCGGATTACTGTAAATGCGGAAACGATGAATTTGTAGAAATTATAACTTCTGCAACCCCAGAAGAAATTTCAGAATTTACACATAAGACAAATTCTAAATTTGAATTTCCAATAAAAAAACTAATTCCGATAGGATATATTTTCTTATGCATTATCCTTGCAATTATCCCATGGCTTTTTAAAAGCAATCAACATCCAATAAAGCCTGAAGAAAAAGTGGCAGAAAAAGTTTCTCAAAACATACCGGATATCGAAACACTTTGGCAGAACAGCGAAAATTCAGTACAAAACGAACCTAAAAAAAATATTCCAACCGAAGTTGAACCTAAAAAATCTGAAAAACCGCAAAATATTATAGATAATTTGATAAAAAAATCACCAGAGCAACAAAAACAAAAGAATATAGCAACACCTGCACCTAAAAAGATAGAGCCGCAAAAACCTAAAAGTACAACAGCTTTTACTCAACAAAAGCAGCAACCAAAACAAACTCCAAAACCTTCTAATACTCAAAAGCCTAAAAACAAGACTCAAAATTTACCAAAACCAACACAAACTACAACAAATATAGTATCTCAGCCGACACAAAAAACTCAGACGGCACCAAAACCTCAGCCAAAACCCGAACCGCCAAAGATGAACGCTCAGGAATTTTTGGAATATAAAGGTCAAATAAGATCAGCTCTTTTATCAAAACTTGATATCACAGCAATTCAGGGAATCGGTGACTGTGCGGTTGAATTTTCCATTGACAATACTGGCAAATTGATAAACAGGAATTTTATTTATAAATCTTCTAACAAAACTTTAAATGATGAAGTTTATCTAATGCTTATGCGACTTCCTTATTTCAAAACGCCGCCCGCAAATTACAGAGGTGAAAAAATTAAACTAAAATTCTACATAAATAACGGATACTACGAAATCACCTTTATTTAGGGACTTTACAAATAAAATTTCTCATGTATCATAGACGTATGATTATTTTTCAAATCCGACGTAGAATATTTGATTGTGAGGTTTTGTTGAAGAAATAAAACACCGAATATTTTATGCGGAAAAATAAGTTTCAAAAACAAGACCTTGAAAATTCTCAAGGTCTTGTTTTTTGTTAAAAAAACTTAAAAAAAATAAAAAATAAAGCAATAAAAATTTTTATGGTACTTAAAATGAAATGTGAAAGGAAAATTATGAAATTTAACCTCCGACGAAGAACTATTACAAAAGCGAATGCCCCAATCGTGAGATTAATGAATTTAATATGGGGATTGTAGTAGTTAGTGGTGTAAGCAGATAAAAAAAATCTGCCTGCACAAAAAAGTTAAAGGAATTTTTTTACATGATACCCAAAATAACAGCAAGTCAAATATATTCAACACTAGGCAACAGCAATTCTTTAGTTCCGCTGGCAATGAAAGATATCGTAAACAGCATTGGACTGACAGCAGGGTCTTATATTACAGGTGATGAGACAGAGGGAAGAGACAGATTTATAGATGAATTCGGAACCCAAGCTATATGGCTTTTCGGAATTCCTGCTTATAAAAAGATACTTGATTTATCTTTATTCAAAGCTATGGGATATGACCCGAAAGTTGATGTGAGAATTCTCAAAAACCAAGATATTTTTGAAAAAGCAAAACAATATGCTCCAAATAATGAAATTAAAGCTTCCTTAGAAAAAATCGGAGAATCTGCAAAATCAATCAAGACCTTTAAAGGTCTTACATTTGGAAGATTTGTAGCATCAACATTTTTGACAATCCTTTCATACTATGGACTTACAAAATACAGACATAACGCAACAGAAAAACATATTAAAGAAAACTATCTAAAAAAACACAAAGAGGCTAAACTTGCAGAAGAAAAATCTCAAAAGTCAGGGAAAATTAATTATAGTCTGGCTTCTGCTTATATAAAACCATCAAAATCATTTAACGGAGTTCACAACTTAAAAAATGAAAAACCTACGTTTACCGGTATTCAAGATTTTATGTTCAGCCCGACCAAAAACCTTATGATTGTAGATGGTTCAATTACCGCAGAAAGAATTTGTGAATCAAGAAATCCTCAGGATACACTCGGGTATGTAATTAAAGAGGGTAGTTTCTGGGCATTTATGTATTTCTTAGGCGAGAAAATTCAAAAACACTTTGAAAATACAACAGAACAAAAGCACAATATGAACATCCAACTTGATGCCAGAGTAATCGAAAGTGAAGAATTAAGAAATGTACTTAAAGATAAAGAGCTCAAAACTACATTACAAGCATTTTCAAACTTCAAAAAAGATGTTGATATATACGATTTTGTTGTAAATCCTATGAATAAAGATAATATAATTGTAAAAATGGCTAAAATGTCTGACATCATTTCAGTTACAGACAAAAAGAACCTGCTTTCAAGTGATGTTGATACAAGAGCTTTTATTGATTTAGACGAGATTAAGGGTATCAATGAAAAACTCGGCAAATTATATGATCAATTCAACAGCTATAAAGACAAAGTAAAAACTTCTCAAAATAATAACAATGTAACATTAAAAACTGACGAAGAAATTTTATCAGACTTTATGAAGAGTTTGAGAAAATACAAAAGAAGCTCTGTACTAAAAAATATCGGCACATGTATTGCAGCTCTAGGTGTTGTAGCTCCCGGACTTATGGTAGCATTGAGATTTGCTGATAAAAAGAATAGAAAATTCCAAGTTCAAGAAGAAGTCGAGAAGAAACTTGAACAAGACCTAAAAAGCGGGAAGATTAAAGTCTAAAGGCTATTAATAATACCGTTAGCCGCGATATATCCAGTTGACCAACAATTTTGTAAGTTAAATCCTCCGCAAAAGCCGTCAATATCCAAGACTTCTCCGCAGAAATATAAGTTTTTAATAATTTTTGATTCCATAGTTTTGGCGTTAACCTCATCAAGGTTTACGCCGCCTGAGGTAACCACTTCACCATCTTTTACCGGAGCTGTTACCTCTATTTTGTATGCTCGCAAATATTCTAAAATCTCGTCCCTTAATTTTCCGTTTACCTGAGAAGCTTTCAAATCTTCATCTACATTGATTTTAGATAAAATGTATTTTGCAAAAGATTTTGGTATAAAATCCGAAAGGATATTTTTTATAGATTTATGTGAATTGTTATTTAAAACTCCTTGTAAATCAATATCCCCAACAAAGTCAAAGGTAATATTATAAGGAAAGTCTTCTCTTGCCATAACAGATGAAACTTTATATACCAAAGGCCCAGTAATCCCTTTATGCGTGAACAAAATATCACCAGTAAGATTTTGTTTATTAAATATAGCCTTGACTGATTTTAGGGAAACTCCTGCTAAAGCTGAAAAATCTTCAACAGTTTTCAATGCCGTCAAAGCAGGTCGAGGCTCAATAATCGTATGTCCGATATTTTTTATAATCTCAAAAGCAGAATGTCCGCCAATTGCAAGAACAACTTTTTCAAAGAAGTAGGATCCTTTTTCCGTTTTTATATCAAATCCGCCATTACAAGTATTGAGTGATATCACTTTTTCATTCTGAGTTTTAACATCAGAAATCGCACCTAACATACATCTTCTCACATCTTCTGCACTGTCAGATATAGGGAAAACTCTCATATCATCTTGAGTGTATGTTTTCACACCTATTTTTTCGAAAAACTCCAGCGTATCAGCTGTTGAAAACTTGAAAAATACAGAATATAAAAACTTTTCTCCTCTCGGGTAGTTTTGTGCAAGTTCTTTTATATCAAACTCAAAATGCGCAAGATTACAACGTCCGCCCCCTGTCGGCAGGAGAGATTTTAGAGGAGAATTTTTCTCAAAAACCGTTGGATAAATTCCGTTTTGTTTTAAAAAATATGCACAGATACACCCGGCAGGTCCGCCACCAATTATTGCAATTTTAGATTTCGACGCGAGTACCATATAAAAATACCATTTCAGGATTTTCCAAATCACTGTGCAAATCAGTTATAGACTTGTGCAATACAGGATGAACAAAGTCCGGAATCAATTCTAGTAGTGGCACAAGAGTAAACGCTCTCAAATGTACGTATTTATGCGGAATAGTAATTTCTTCATCCTGAATTATTTCATTGCCATAGAAAAGAATATCGATATCAATTGTGCGGTCTTCATAATTGCCTGATTTTGCAGGTGTTCGTCCTAATTGAGCTTCAATTCTTTTGCACTCAGCTAAAAGCTCTTTAGGTGAAAGTTTTGTCTTAATTTCCACGACTGCATTTACAAACCATGTATCAGAGGACATATTCCAAGGCTCGGTCTCATAAAATGCAGACGTTCTGATTATACTAACATTTTCACAAGCACCCAAAAGTCTTGTGGCTTGTTGAACGTAGCCAATTCTATCGCCTTTATTTGATCCTAAACTCAAATATACTATTGCCATACCAATATTTTATAGATTTTAAACTATAATGTCAATAAAAACTTGAGGTTTTATTTAAGCTTTTTTATTGTATTTTCAATAGCTGCAACAACAGTCAAAATATCTCTTTCGGAAATATAACCTAATGTGCCAATTCTGAAAATCTTATCTTTCAAATCATTTTGACCGTTTGTGACAATGATATCATAATCGTCTTTCAAAATTTTTCTGATATCAGAAACTGAAACTCCATCAGGCGGATAAACTGAGGTAACTGCAAAACTTGCTTTATTATCATCTTCTACAAACAATTTCAGCCCTATTTCTCTTAAAGAATTTCTTAGCAGCATCGCATTTGACTTATGTCTTGCAAAAATATTTTCCAATCCTTCTTCTCGCAGCATTTTTAAAGTACGATGCAGCGCAACAATAAGATTTATTGCAGGAGTATAGGGAGTTGTATGCTGCGCAAGTGATTTTTTATAACTACTCCAGTTAAAATAGAATCCTGGATATTTACATTTTTTATGTACGTCAAAGGCTCTTTCATTAGCTGTCAAAAAAGCAAGCCCAGGCGGAATCATAAAACCTTTTTGAGAACCAGATACGAGTACATCAATCCCCCATTCATCAGGTCTTATATCCATAGCCCCAACACTAGTTACCCCATCTACGACTGAAATTGCACCATGGGCTCGGATTATTTCACATAAAGCTTTTACATCATTTACAGCCCCCGTAGAAGTCTCAGACTGCGTCAGTGTAACTATTTTAATTTCTTTATTTATATCTTCATCTAATCTTTTCCTTAAGACATCAGGATCTATAGCCTCACCATAAGGCACTGTAATTCTTTCTGCTATTGCACCATGAGATTCAGCTATTTTTGCCCACCTTTCCCCGAAATTACCGATTACAAGAGATAAAACTTTATCTTCAGGATTTACTAAATTAGAAATAGCTGCCTCCATGGCACCTGTCCCGCTTGATGCAAAAATAAATACATCATTTTTAGTTTGGAAAAGCCATTTCAAATCTTCATTTACTTCATCAAATATTTTGGAAAATTCTGAACTTCTATGAGGAATTGGAGGTTTTGCCATCTCTAAAAGTACGCTCTCAGGTACTGGTGTTGGTCCCGGAATCATAAGTAAAGTTTTATCGTTCATTATTTCCCCCTTAGTTTTTCATAATATTAACATGTTTTTTAATTTTGTGTATAATATTAAAGAAATGTTTATTTACGGAATTTTATCAACAATAATATTTTTAACTCTTTTACCTTTTTATTATGTAGTAAGGGTTTGTCAAAAAAAATACCTATACGGCTGGAAAGAAAAACTTGGATTTTTAAAATCTCCTCAGCTCGGCGAAAAGGTAATTATGCTGCATGGGGTATCAGTTGGAGAAGTCATTGCACTTGAAAATCTTACTAAAAAGATAAAAGAGACTTTTCCTGATTATAAAATTGTAATCACTACAGGAACAAAGACAGGTCAGGATATCGCAAATAAAAAATATGCAGGAATTGCTGATTTTATTACATATTTTCCTTTCGATATTCCATTTGCTGTCAAATCATTTTTAAACAAAGTAAATCCCTCAGTTATATTAATTGCAGAAACTGAGCTTTGGCCTAATTTTGCATATTATGCTAAAAAGAAAAACATACCTCTATTTATAATAAACGGACGCATAAGCGACAGCACTTTCAATGCTTATAAAAAAGTTAGATTTTTCTTCAGACATATATTATCAAATTATACAGGATTATATACTCAAAGTATCGAGGACAGAAATAAACTTATTGCAATAGGTGCAGATCCGAGCAAAACGGAATTTATGGGGAACTTAAAATTCGACGTTAAAAAACAGGATGTCTCAATTGAAATAGGGAAAGGCAGTAACAAGCTTATTATTGCAGGAAGCACCCACAAAGGGGAAGACGAAATCGTATTGGAAGCCTTTAAAAATGTAAAAAAAGAAGTTCCTAATGCAAAACTTCTTTTAGCATCAAGACACTTAGACAGGGTGCCTGATATAGCTGAGCTTATAAAGAATTTCGGATTTACTTTCGGGTACAGATCAAAAGGTGATACGTTTGAAAACAACGACATAATTCTTCTTGACACATTAGGCGAATTAAGTAAAATGTATTCAATATGTGATTTTGCATTTATCGGCGGAAGTTTCAACAACACCGGAGGTCATAACCCTCTTGAAGCTGCCGTATATAACAAACCAGTAATAACAGGGCCTTGCATCCACAATTTCAAAGATATTTATGGAATTTTGACTCATACAAATGCCGGAAAATTAGTAAAAACACCTAAAGAGCTCGAAAATCATATGCTGAAACTTTTGACAGATACTGAATTTTATAACAGTGCGACTAATGACTGTATAAAAGTATTTGAAAGCCAAAAAGGTGCTCTTGACTTTGTGATAAATAAGTTAAAAAACATTTTATAAAACGATATTTTCCGAAAACATAATTTGACTATTATTGGATAATATTATAAAATCGAATTTATGGATGTTAATAACGCTGCTAAATTCAGAAGCTCTCTTAGAGATGTCTATCACGAGATTAAACCGTATTTAAAAGAATGTGAACCTGTTAGAATAAGATATTTTGTAAGATTTGTTTTATTTACAATAGTTACAACCTTATTAACAGGTTATGCAATGGCAAAACTAACTCTTCCATCTGACAATTCAGGTTTATGTCTTATAGTATTTTTCAATATTGGTATTTTAGCTGTTTATATACTAATAATTAGTGATCATTATTATTCTCTTACAAAAGTTTTCTCACATAACGTAAAAGAAAAAGTAAAGAGCAAATTTGCAAAAATTTTCAATTTTCAATATATAGATAATTTATCAAACACTATTTTTAGACATTATACAAAAAAACATAATGATATTGCTTTTGATGACATACTTACCGGCTCCTACAATGATATTCCTTATGTTGTTTGGGAAGAAAATAATTATATAAACATAATTTTTAAAACACAAAAATACATAAAATCTAAAACTCAAATTTTTTCTAAAAAACGAGATCAAGGAGAAAAATTGTCACTTTGGGCAACAGGGGTATTTTTTCTAATACCTTTATCATTTTGTATAGCTCTTATAAAAACTGCTATCTTTAATGGAGAAATCGATTTTTTGGTATTAAAATCTATTATGCCAACCATATTTTCAAATACTATTCCATGGCTAATCGCAACTATTTTTGTATATACTACATGTATTTGCGGCTTTAACGCTAAAAAAATATCAAATACCCAATCAAATAAAATCGTTACTGAAAGCTCTGAACTACAAAAACAATTTGAAATCATTGGTGATCAAGTCGAAGGCAGATACGCCCTTACAACCGCTTTTATTGATAAACTGAATAATCTCCAGAATTCATTTAAAAGTAATAAAATAATCTGTACATTTATTGATGATGTTGTTAAATTTGAAATCAGCACAAATAAAGATATGTTTGAATTTGCAAATCTATTTATTAAAGCTGATTCACCTAAATGTATCGAAAATTTTTATAACGAGATTACTTCTATTTTCAATTTGATTGAATACTTCAAATTTGACGAAAATACTAAGCTTTGATGGGTTTCTGAAATATTTTATTAATTTGACTATTATTGGATAATATTATAAAATCGAATTTATGGATGTTAATAACGCTGCTAAATTCAGAAGCTCTCTTAGAGATGTATATCACAAGATTAAACCGTATTTAAGAAAAAGTGAGTCCGTAAGAACAAAATATTTAACTTGGTTTGTATTAATATCAATTATTGGAACAATAATAATATTTTATGCAATAAAATATCTCACTTTTACTTTCTTACTTGCCCCTGAGGGCGGCAATGAATATCTCAGTAATATCACTATCTGGGTAGATATTGCTCTTTTGGCATGTGATATTGCTCTTATTAGAAGCGCTTACAGTTATTTTGAAAAACCTTTTTCCAAGAATGTAAAACAACAAGTGAAATACAGATTTGCAGAGATTTTCAATTTCCAATATGCTAATAATTTGTCTAGCGACACTTTTCAAAATTATCTACCCAAAAATAATTATAATCTTGATGATGTAATAAGCGGATATTACAATAATGTTCCGTATTTAGTCTGGGAACAAGACAATTATGTAAACTTGATTTTTAAAACACAAAAATATATAAAATCCAAAACTCAAATTATTTCTAAAAGCCAAGACAAAGACCAAAAAATTGCATTATACATTACCGGTTTATTTTTATTAATTCCAATAAATGATGCAATATCAATTATTAAAACTACAATTTATAACAGACAAATTGATTTTCAGATTTTGCAAGAAAAACTGCCTGATCTTTTTTATATTACAGGATTGTGGCTTCTGGCAGCTTTCTTTATTTATGGCATTTGCATTTTTTGTTCCAACGCCAATACAAAGCTAAAATCAAAATTTAATAATCTTTCAGATGAAGCCAGAGAAATAATTAAAATGATAGCAATGTTTTCTTTTGTATCACTTTTAATGGCTATAGCTTTTAAAACTTGGATAATACTAATTTTAGCTTTATTAGTTGGTATAGTATTTATAATACCGATTTGGCTACATTATAGTAAAAAGCCTAAAACAAAATCTGAAAAAATCGTTACAGAAAGCTCTGAGCTACAAAAACAATTTGAAATCATCGGCGATCAAATCGAAGGAAGATACGCCCTTACAACCGCGTTCATTGATAGACTGAATAATCTCCAAAATTCATTTAAAAGTAAAAAGATAATCTGCACATTTATTGATGATGTAGTCAAACTTGAAATTGAAACCAAAAGAGATATGTTTGAATTTGCGAATCTATTTATTAAAACAGATTCGCCTAAATGTATCGAAAATTTTTATAACGAGATTACTTCTATTTTCAATTTAATTGAATACTTCAAATTTGACGAAAATACAGGATTATAAGGCATAAATATTTAGGTTTTCCTCCTCTAATGTAACGAAATATTACAAAACAGAGATAAAAAATTAAAGTTTTTTATAAATTATGCCGTATCCCATGGCAAGGAAACGAAATTGAAAGGGAACTTGTCATGGGAATGGCAGCATCACAAGCTAGATTCTTAGGGCTCACCGCTCGAAAGACAAATACCGAATATGAAGGACAACAGGTTAACCAACAAAGAACTACTTTGTCTAACCAGTCCTCTAACTACTACAATCAGTTACTCGGTATGACTGTTCCGACTCCCCCTTCTACTCAAGATTTTACTAAAACTGTTTATACTTTTACTGATGGTGCACTTGATAACACTATCACTTCTATGATTGCTCAAGCTGACGGTACTTATATTATCAGCTACACTAGAAAATGGACTGATAATTTTGCACCTATTTCTGCTGGTTCTACTGTTGTTACCAGAACCGGAGAAGAAGGTAATTATTCTTATATGGTTGGGTCTGTTCAGCTTAGAAATTTAGGTGAAATGCCGGCTGATCCCGACAATGATCCTTATTTCAGCACTCTTAATGATGAGCAAAGACAAAAAGCTCTCGCTGAAGAACAAGAATATCTTACTAAATTAAATGAAAAATACGGTGATGCTAACTGGCAAGTTAGATATTCACTTAATTCTACTACTGGTACTTGGTCTCCTTACTTTTACAAAAAAGAAGATCTTGAAAAGAAAGATGTTCTTTACGGTGATAACGGGGCTTCTTTATCTTACATTCCTTGCTACACTATAGGCGAAGCTCTACAAACTGAAGAAGTTAAAGGTTCTATTGCTAGATTTGAACAAGATAACACTGGAAGATATATGAGTATTACCATTTATCAACAAAATGATGATGGTACACTTACTCAGCCTGTTACTTATTCGCTTACTACTAATACTACTACTGATCAGGATGCTTATGATGATGCGATGAATCAGTATGAGTTTGATAAAAACCAATATGATCATTCTATTCAAGAAATCAACGCTAAAATTGAAATTATTCAAGCTCAAGATAAAAATTTGGAATTAAGATTAAAACAACTTGATACTGAACAAAATGCTATTCAAACTGAAATGGATGCCGTTCAAAAAGTTATTGAAAAGAACACTGAATCTACTTTCAAAACTTTCGGTTAATACTTCAGTTAACATTTATAAAACCATTGATGCCATTTTTGGCTATACGTTTTATGCTAAAATTTTATATTTTTTCAATTTCATTTCCTTTTTTCCCTTTATGCGACCCAAAAACAGGTCGTTTTTTTTTGAGGAATT
>CALVAU010000133.1 GCA_944325615.1 Candidatus Gastranaerophilales bacterium
AAAATGCTTACAGAAAAGTCTTTATTAATCATATAAGGGCAGAAATTAGTTATTGTAACGATGATGAGTACAAAAGATTTTTGGAAGAATTTAAAGCTCTCATGCCGGAAGATTGGGTAAAATACCAATCGGCATTAAGGAAAGACTATATTACTCCTGAATACCTCAAAAAGTTTATCGGGGATAAAAAAGTTATGCTCTGGGGCGGAAGTCTTTTTATCAGGCAGGTTTTGGAGAAGGAGCAGGAAAGGAACCCGAATATTTTAGGAATAATCGACAGAAACGCAGCCTCAGCAGGTAAACAATTCTGCAATTATATAATTTACCCGCCTGATGCGATAAACGAATTAAAACCTGACGGAGTGATTTTGACGGTTCTATCTAATAACGAATCTATTTATGAGGCATTAAAAGAGGAGTTTAGAGAAAAATATCCAAAAGTGGAACTTCTGCCGAATATCTTTGGAGAGGAGTTGATATGCAAATAAAGCGAATATTTGAAGGCAAAAATGTTTTGCCCATTGTTTTTGCGTTTAATAACGATTATAGTAAATACTTCTCTGTAGCCTTACAATCATTGATTGAAAACTCAAATAACATTTATTTCTATGACATTATAGTTTTCTCATCTGATATAAGCGAACGTAATAAAAAACTTTTAGAATCAATGTTACCTAAAAATTTCAGCTTGAGATTTTTTGATGTTTCAATATATATTAACCAGCTTTTGGAAGATATTCAGTTATCCGGCTATAAGTACTGGTCAGTAGAAATGTATTATAGAATTGTAATTCCAATAATAATGCGAAATTACGAAAGGGTTCTGTACCTTGATTCGGATACAATTTCTAAAAAAGATATTACCCCGCTTTTTAACACCAATTTTGAAAACAAACAAATAGTTGCAGTAATGGATGCTTTTAATTTGATATCAAATTTAGAAGAGTGTCAAGAGACAAAGGATTATCTATTGCGAGAATTAAAAATCAAGAGCGTAAAATCGTATTTCAATTCCGGAGTAATTTTGTTTAACATACAGAAAATTTGTCCGGAAAGATATTTAGAAAGACTTAAAGAAGCGTTTAAAATTGAACTTACCAACTGTCCAGACCAAGATGTTTTAAATTCAATTTTTGTAGAGCAGGTAAAATTTGTTAGCCAAGAATGGAATTTGCAGTACCATATTCCGATTCTTTATGACCGGCATTTAGATAGTTTTAATAAAGATGACCTGCTGGCATATAATTTAGCTTTTGATAATCCTGCAATAATTCATTATACATCTCCTGTTAAACCTTGGTTTGCTCCTAAATTGGGATTAGCCGTAGATTTTTGGCGCTATGCAAGAAAAACAGATTATTACGAAGAAATTTTATATTCTATGTATCAAAACGAGATTGCAAATTCAAGATTTGCGACTCATCTTTATATGAAATTACAAGAAAACAAAAAAGTTATTTTGTGGGGAGCTAGTATATTTCTAGAAGATTTTATTAATAGATATCGTATTTCAACAGAAAATATCTTAGGAATCATTGATATAAATACAGCCAGACAAGGACAAACCCTCAATGGTTACAAGATTTATCCGCCGGAGATACTAAAGTCTCTAGAATATGAAGAAATTATTTTGACGATTGTTAATGGTCAAGATGAACGATATGAAGATATTAAAAACTATTTAATTGAAAATAATCTTACTCACGTAAGATTCTCAAAATTGTAGGGAAAATAAATGGAACTAACAAAAAACTGTACCGGCTGTATGGCTTGTTATAACAAATGCCCAAATAATGCAATTTCAATTGTATACAATGAAGCCGGATTTTATACACCGCAGATAGACGAAACAAAATGCACCAATTGCGAGCTTTGTGCAGCTGTTTGTCCTCAAATAAAAGAACCTTTACCCAAAGAAGAACCGAAAGTTTGTTATGCTGTTATGACCTGGGATGAAATAAGGAAAAACAGCGCTTCAGGCGGTGTGTTTGCGCTAATAGCTCAGCAATATTTAAAAAAGGGGGGCTATGTATGTGGAGCTGCTTTTTCAGAAGATTTTAGGAAGGTAAATCACATAATTATAAATGATGAAAAAGACTTAATCCGCTTACAAAATTCAAAATATGTTCAAAGTAACATCGGTAATGTTTTTTCTGAAATAAAAATTTTGCTTGAAAATGGTAAAGAAGTCCTCTTTAGCGGAACTCCCTGTCAAGTTGCAGGTTTAAATAGCTACTTAGGGAAATACTATAACAACCTTTTAACAATAGACTTAGTATGTAATAGTATCCCCTCTCCTCTTGTATGGGAAAAATATATAAACGAAATTGCACAGGGGAAAAAAATCATAAAAGCTTCTTTTCGGAATAAAAAATATACCTGGCATGCTTCACAAATATTAGAATTTACCATTAAGAAGGGGCTTTTTAGCGAAACAGTCAGAGATGACCTTTATTATAGAGGTTTTTTAGAGCATTTGATAATAAATAAAGCTTGCAGTACTTGCAAATATACAAACCTCCAGAGACCTTCTGATTTAACAATAGGAGATTTTTGGGGAATTGAGAAATTTGAGACAAGCATGGATGACAAAAAAGGGACTTCTTTGCTTATTATAAATACTCCTAAGGGACAGAATACTTTTGATAGCTTCCTGAAAAACTTTGGAAAGTATAAAGAATTTAATATACAAGCAGCCGTAATAGGAAATCCCAATCTAAAAAGTCCAAGCGAATTGCATATAAATCAGGAGAATTTTATAAAGAATCTGCATAAACTTCCTGTAATAAAAAATATGAAAGAAGGTCTATGTCCGCAATATGAAGGAATTATTCGAAATTTTTGGGCATATAATAATTTTGGAGCAACACTGTCAGCATATGCAATACAGCAGTTTTTTAAACAAAAAGGGAAAGATTATTATATACTGAAAACACATTATCCGGTCGATTATACTAAACCTTTTGCTGATAAATATCTTAAGACAACACACTTGGTATCAAGAGACATACATTATAAAGAACTTAATAAATGTACAAATAACTTTATTTTAGGTACCGATCAGATTTTAAGACAAAGCTTATTAGAAGGTTCTATTGATAAAGCTTTATATGGATATACAAACTTTAATAAAAAAAGAGTCGTTTTTTCAGGTAGTTTTGGTTTGAAAAAACTGGAAAATATGGGATGGCTTAATAACTTAAAATATTCAAAACTGATAAAACGTTTTGATGCAATATCTACCAGAGAAGTTACCGGAGTAGATATCTGTAAAAAAGCTTTTAATATTAATGCTGAATATATAATAGATCCGGTATTTTTAATAAGTAAAAATAAATGGTTAGAAATGGCTCCGGATACAAAAGATAAATATTGCGGCAAAATTGTATGCTACATTTTTGATATGTTTGGTGCAAAATCCAGTGAAGTAAGGGAATATTTGGAGAAAAAATATAATAAAGAAGTTATTATGCTCACAAATGCCAAGATACCTGTAGAAGAATTCATTTCTGCTATAAAAGATGCAGATGCTATTGTTACAAATTCTTTTCACGGAACCTGTTTTGCATTGATCTTTAATAAAAAATTACTTGCAATAACTAATTCCGCCACCGGAGATGCAAGATTTGATTCTCTTATAAATTTATTTGACATTAAGCATCTAGCTATAGATACAATTGATGATATTTATACTAAAAAAGAATTATTTTGTGAATATGATTATAACTACTTTTTATCTGTTTTAGAACAAGAGCGTATAAGGGCTGATATTTGGTTTGAACAATATGTAAATTCAAAAAAACAAATTACCTGGAAAAATATAATTGCAGAATTAGATTATCAAATATTTTTATATTTAGAGAAGATTTTAAATTTTTGGATAAATATGAAGTTTTATTATTTTTGTTATAAAAACAATTCGCAAGTAGTTTTTTGGGGTGCAAGTATATACTTAGATAATTTACTGTCCAAAAACCCAAAAATTGCAAAAAATATTATTGGAATTGTTGATAACAATCCGGCGTGGCATTATAAAAAATTTCATGGATGTACAATCTATCCGCCGGAAAAACTTACCGACTTAAAACCAAAGCTGGTTGTTTCTACAATTAAGAATAATCATGAAAAAGCCTATCAGGAAATAAAAAAATATCTCAAAGAGAAGCATCCTTCTATCAATCTTATGCAGGATATTTTTAACTAAATTCAAAAGAAAAGGATAACTAATATGAATGAAAAATTATTTGAAGATCTATTTAATAAAGTACCAGATGAAGGAAATTTGGTAATCTTTGGTGCATGCCAAACCGGCGGAAATATCTTAAATGATTTAAAAAGTTATAAGCCTAAAACAAAAATCTTAGGTTTTATTGATAATATTCAAAAAGGGCGATTTAATGATCTACCAATTTGGACATTAAAAGAATTTATAGATAAAAATTTGAAATGTGATTTAGTTATTATGTCCACCCAAACGGATAGTGACATAATTATAAACAGTCTGGATGTATATGATATACCGGTATTGCCGCAAACAGCATTTGTCAGTAAGTATTATAGACATCAGGTTTTACCGTTGAATGAAAGCCAAACTGAAAAATACAAAACTTCTTTTAATACAATTCTGAATATGTTTGCAAACCCAGAAGATAAAAATTTATTTGAAATGTTATATAAAATTAGAACTGGTCAGGAAGATGTATTTTTACTAGAAGATTATTTTTTAGACTCACCGCTAAACAAATATCACACATATTGTTTGATAAGAGAACAATATCTAGAAAAAATAAACAAGGCCGCTGTTAAGACTCTTTTTGATGTAGGTTTTCATGATGGTTTTAATGTTATTGCATATAATAGATTATTATCAAATTTAGAAAAAATCTACGGATTTGAGGTTATTTATGATGTTGTAAAAAAGAATTTCATAGAAGAATTTTTGCCCAAAGATAAACTGGAAATTATTCCATTTGCACTGGGAGATTGCTGTAAAAAACTCAATTTCTATATTAATAGAAATCATCTGCCGGGGTCTTTTGTATCAGAACTTGCTCCAGAAAAAATCAAATCCGGAATAAATTTAGAACATCGGATAGTTGATGTGATTACAATGGATAAATATTGTGAACAGAACCGTATTACTCCTGATTTCATTAAGATGGATATAGAAGGAGCAGAGCTATCGGCACTTTGCGGAGGAATAAAAACAATACAAGAATGCCGGCCGCAGCTAGCTATTTCTATATACCATTCAGCAGATGATTTTGTAGATATTCCACTATATTTACATAAAAATCTAAAAAATTATTGCTATGCAATAGGACACTATTCGGCCTGGCTGCCGGAAACCGTGCTTTATGCAATACCTAATGAGTTAGCGTAGAAAGGAAATATTTATGACAAAAGAATTTGACATTTATGAACATTATAACAACTGCAGGTATGCTTTGGGAAAAAACGAAAGTATTAAAAACTATATCCAATAAAATATAATTGATTTTTAACAAATCTGTTATTCTGCTAACTACTTAAAAACCAGATATAGCAATATATTTTAGAAAGCTTTT
>CALVAU010000134.1 GCA_944325615.1 Candidatus Gastranaerophilales bacterium
TAAAATAAATAACAAACAGGGTGCTTTATTAGAGCACCCTGTCAAAATTATTACGATTTTTTTTATAACAACTCTTTCAAGTAATTTGGAAGAGCAAATCTTGCGTTGTGATAATCTTTGTTATAGATTTTACAAGTTTTTAGGATATCTTGGTATCTGTCTTCTGCAAAGTATGAAAGCGGTTCTACGCTAGTTGAGCAGAATGCCCAAGCCCAATATCCGCTAGGATATGTCGGAATATTTGAGGTATAAGTTGAGCAAATCGGAAATACTTTTTTCAATAAATTATACATTTTTCTGATTTCTTCTTTATTTACAAAAGGACTTTCTGATTGTGCTGCAATGATTCCGCCTTCTTTCAATGAATTTTTTACGTTAGTATAAAATTCTTCAGTGAATAGGCCTTCTCCAGGTCCCATCGGGTCAGTTGAATCTATCAATACGATGTCATATTCATTTTTCTTATCTTTTATAAATTCTATAGCATCTTCTACTTTGATTTCTACTCTAGGATCAGATAGTCCGCAAGAAATTGTTGGTAAAAATTCTTTGCAAGCGTCAATTACTAACCCGTCAATTTCGCATAATACAACTTTTTTAACGGATTTGTGTTTCAAAACTTCTCTTACCGTACCGCCGTCTCCGCCGCCGATTACAAGCACTGATTCAGGGTTTGGGTGGTGCATCATCGGAATGTGAGCAATCATTTCGTGGTAATGATATTCGTCACCTTCTGTTGTCATCATCAGATCGTCAAGAGTAAGAACTCTGCCTAGAGCTGAATCTGTTTCAAATACTTCTACTTTTTGAAATTCTGATTGTTTTGAATATAGCACTTTTCCTGCTTTAATAGCAATTCCAAAGCCTGATGGAGTGAGTTCGTGGTAATATCCGTTTTCAATTCCGTTTTTCATTTGTATCTCCTATGTATGCTTATTTAATTCCGCCTAAAATATGTATGTGCAGATGGAATACTTCCTGTCCTGCTTCTTTGCCTGTATTAATTAGTGTTTTGTAAGATTTCAAACCTATTTTTTTAGTTGTATCTTTTACAGCTTGTAATAATTCTGCCATTAAATTTTTATCTTCAAGCTCGTTTAAAGATTCTACATGCACTCTTGGTACAACTAAAAGATGTATCGGAGCTTTTGGGTTAATATCTTTGAATACTACAACATGTTCGTTTTCATATACAAATTCAGTATTAAAATCTCCGTTAACTATTTTACAAAAAATACAATTATTATCCATATTACACCTCACATATCAGTTAAGTTTACAATGGTGTTTCAAAAAAATCAATGTTATTAAATTTATGTAACCAATATTTGTAACTTATTTGCCAAGAGAAAATTAAAAATGTAAAATAACAATATAGTGGGAGGAAAAATGCCGAAGTTAGCCAATGAAAAGAACTATCGCGATTATTACCAAAAATATTATGCAAATGTTCAGGAATTACCCCGCAGGACTTATGTAAACCAACAAGGGTATAAGACGGTTAGACCTGCTGAACCGAGATATATAAAAGGTAAAAGCAAAAAAGTTCAAAGAAATAATTTTATACATAAAATTATTTCAATCTTGTTCTTAACAGCTTTAGCATTGTTTGTTTTTCCAACTACTTATAATAGGGTTATAAAGTCATTTTTCTATAAATCGCCATATCCGCAAATAAAGGCTGACTATCAAAAGATTTTAAATCCGACTGTAAGTTATCTTCATAATGATTATTTTTTGGACACTTATTTTTTGAAGGGTGCTGAAACTAAAAAGCCGCAAATGCTTACTTTAGAACAAAATGAGAGACTTACAGGATTAGAAAATTCTTTGAAAAATCTTGCTGCTCTATACCCGTCAATTGAGCCTTCAGTTTATGTTTGGGATTATGAAACTGGTAATTATGCGGGTGTAGATTCTGATAAATTGTATTCAGCTGCAAGTATCATAAAAATTCCTGTCCTAATACAGCTTTTTAAATCAATTGAAGCTGGTCAATTAACTATATATGATACGATGACATTGACTGATTATTATAGAGCGGAAGGATCAGGCAGTTTGCAGTTCAAGGCCGAAAATTCAGTCTGGACAATGGATGATCTTGCGCGTGTAATGATTACTGAATCAGATAATTCAGCTACCAATATGATTATGGCAAAACTTGGGTCTATGAATGATGTAAATTCAGGTATAAGACAATGGGGATTGAGCCATACAAGAGTTAATACTTGGCTTCCTGATATGGGTGGTACAAACTTTACAACAGCTGAAGATCTTGCAAGAATGCTATATAATCTTGATAATCCTAACTTCTTGTCAGTTAGTTCTCGTGAAAAAATCTTTGATTATATGGGACATGTCCATAATGACAGACTAATCCCTGCAGGTCTTGGACCTGGAGCTGTATTTATTCACAAAACAGGTGATATCGGTAAAATGCTCGGTGATGCAGGTATTGTATATGCTCCAAACGGCAAAAAATACATTGTAGCAATTTTAGTAAACCGTCCTTACAATTCACCTTTAGGTAAAGAATATATTGTAAAAGCTTCTGAAATTATTTATAATACGATGACAAAATAATTTTAAATTAAAAAAATAAGAAAAAGAGCGAAACTTGTTTCGCTCTTTACATTTTGTGCATAGTTGCACTTCACACAATCCTTTTCAACAGCTATTCTTCAATCGTTTCTTCTGTTTTTTTAATCTTTTTCATTAACTCTTCAAATTGTTCTTTGATATACAAAATAAACAAAGAACATTCTTCTTTAAAACTATAAGCTCCTGGCCATACTGTGTATCTGTACATAAAGTCCACTCCTTTGAATCTAACCTTCGAACAAATTTCTTATCGGTTATTGAAGAAGTAAACTTTAGATAAATATATTATTTATTAAAAAAAATTTACAAAATCATGACTGTAAAAACAAGTTTGTTTTAAATAGTACAATTTTATCCCCCACTTTTCAAAAATAGAAAACTAATATATAATGAAAACGTAGATAAAAAGAGAAGGAGCTGGAAATGCAGGCTATACTTGAAAAACGGGGGGGGGGGGGCACCCGCGAATAAGC
>CALVAU010000135.1 GCA_944325615.1 Candidatus Gastranaerophilales bacterium
AAGCTCAAACTGAAGCTCGTATGTTGATGCTTGCAACAAATAATATCCTAGCTCCGGCAACAGGAAAACCAATTATTACACCAACTCAAGATATGGTATTAGGTATGTATTACTTAACTATCTTGAAGAATCCTGAGTCTGATCCTAAAGGATATTTCTACAACTTCCAAGATGCAATTTCAGCACTTGAAGTCGGTGTAATTGATTTACACGATAAAATTGTTGTAAGAGATGAACATGGTGAAAGGATTGAAACAACAGCAGGAAGAATTATATTCAACGAGGCTGTAAGAAAAGCTCTTGCATAAAAAGCAGCAGCAAATACCATAAATTGTAAGCTATATTAATAAGAAAAAGGAAATATAGAATGGAAACATATACAAATTCAAAGAAAACTCTTGATTATATAAACAAACAGATGGACAAAAAAGGTTTAAACAACCTATTGTCTCAGATATATCTTGAGTTTGGCGGAGCTAAAACCGCAGAGCTTGCAAACAGTTTGAAAAATTTGGGTTATAAATATGCAACCAAATCAGGTACAACTATTTCAATTGCAGATTTGCAAGTTCCATCTGTAAAAAAAGAATTGCTTCAAGAAGCAGAAAAAGAGATTGAAAAATCAACAAACAGATATTTAAAAGGTGAAATTACAGAGGTAGAAAGATATACAAAAGTTATTGACACTTGGTCTGAAACAACAGAAAAATTGACAGCACAAGTTGTTGAAAATTTTGATAAATTAAACCCTGTATATATGATGGCGTTCTCAGGTGCGAGAGGTAACTTGTCACAGGTATCACAATTAGTTGGTATGCGTGGTTTGATGGCAGACGCACAAGGGCAAATCATCGACTTACCAATTAAATCAAACTTTAAAGAAGGTTTGTCAGTTACTGAATACATTATTTCATCATACGGTGCTCGTAAAGGTCTTGTAGATACAGCGTTGAAAACAGCTGACTCTGGATACTTAACAAGACGTTTGGTTGACGTTGCTCAAGATGTAATTATTCGTGCAGATGATTGCCATACAACAAAATCAATCAACATGAAACCTATTACAAACGGAGATGCCGTAATTGTTCCTCTAATTGACAGATTATTAGGAAGAACTATTGCGGAAGACATTGTAGATACTGATGGTACAGTTCTTGTAAAATCTGGAACGACAATGAACCGTGATGATATTAAAAAAGTTGCACACTTGAATCTTCAAGAGTTGAAAGTTCGATCAGGTTTAACTTGCGGACTTGAGTATGGTATTTGTCAAAAGTGCTATGGCTGGGCAATGACTACTCAAAAATTGGTTGATATCGGTGAAGCAATCGGTATTATTGCAGCTCAATCAATCGGTGAACCTGGTACACAGTTAACCATGAGAACATTCCACACTGGTGGTGTATTTAAAGGTGCCGGTGCAATGAAAGCAATTGAGGCAAAATCTGCAGGGGAAGTTATTTCTAACGTAAGAACAAGAGAAGTTAGAACTCGTCATGGTGATGTTGTAAAAGTTGCCAATTACGAAGCTGATATTGAAGTAAAAGGTGCTAAACGTACTGATAAATATCACATTCCTGCAGGATCTACAGTATACTTTGAAAATGGTATGCAGGTAGAAAAAGGATTCAAATTAGCAACTTATGAGCCAGTATCATCAGGTGACGGTTCTCGTTTGACTGAAAAAGCTACTAAAGATATTACATCTGATTTAAGTGGTGAAGTTTTATATGAAGACTTTATCGCAGATGAGAAAAAAGACCGTCAAGGAAACATTTCAAGAACTACAAATAAACAAGGTATTATTTGGGTTTTAGGTGGGGACGTATACAACCTGCCAGGCGGCTCAAAAGTTCTAGTGAAAAATGAACAAAAAGTTACTGAAGGTGAAAAATTAGCAGAAACTTTAACTATTTCTGAACATGGCGGTGAAGTTCGTTTTGGTGAAGATTTAGTTATAGAAGATGTTAAATTTGAAGGTAAAAATATTAAAAAGATTGTCCAAGGTAAAGAATTGACAATTGTAATAGCCTCTTTACAGCCTGAAAATGCTACTTTTGAGCAAACTAAAAAAGAACAACTTTGGACAGTTGACAAAACTGGTGAAAAATACATTGTAAAAGCTCCGGTAGATACTCCTGTAGAAAACGGAATGATTATAGCAGAGCTTTTAGATGATGAATGTGCTGTTACATCTTCAGGTGAAATCAGATACATAGATGTAGAAGTTGATGAAAATCAAATCATTACAAAACCTGGATCTGTAGTATTTATTCCTGAAGAAATTCACCAAATATCAAAAGACAGCTCATTGAAAATGGTAGAAAACGGTACATTTGTTACAGCAGGTACTGAAGTTGTAAAAGATGTATATTGCCATATCGATGGTATTGTTGAATTTAAAGAATTTAACGATATAATTCATGAAATTACTGTAAGACCTGGAGAAATTCATAATTTATCAAGTATTTCAGAATTGAAAGTTGATGAAGGTGAAGTTGTTAAAAAAGGTACGGTAATTGCAGAAGGTATCAAGGCTAAAGAAACATCTATTATCACGATAATGGATTCAGCTAATGATGATATTGATATAGATGACCTTGATGAAGAATTGGATTCTACACTTTCTTTAGATGAAGATAATATTGCAAATCAACCTGTACAAATTTTAATCAGACCTGTACAAGTACTTAATGTAGATCAAAAAGCTGTATCTATTAAATTTAATACAACTGATAATTTGATTGATATAGTACCAGTAACTCAATTGCAATACAAAGATGGTGCAAGAGTTAGAAACTTGGACGGATCAACAATTACAAGAACAAGTTTAGTTCTTCAAATGCAAGGCTATCTATCACACTTAAAAGGTATGGTAGAGTTAGATGAAAAAGGTAATTTGAGAATTGTTGTTCTTGAGAACTTGATTGTCCGTCGTGAATTTGAAGGAAATTCAAAATTGATGTCTTCTCTTCAAACTGAGTTATTAGTAAAAGACGGACAAACAATAGATCCAAAAACACCCGTTGCTAAAACTCAGGTACTTGCAATAAACGATGGTACTGCTTCAATTAATCATGACAATGAAGAAGCAAGAAGATTGTTAATTGTATGTGACAACTATGAAACTGTTATTAATGTAAAAGGCAAAGCATCAGTTAAGAAAGGTGACTTTGTAAAACTTGATTCTATTTTGACAGATGACGGAGAAAAATCACCTGTATCAGGAAGAATTGTTTCTGTAAATAAGGGCGAAATAAAAATCAGAAACGGTCGTCCATATTTGATTAGCCCTGGTACAATGCTTCAAGTAGAATCAGGTGCGTTAGTATTACGTGGTGATATTATCGCAACATTGGTATTCGAAAGACAAAAAACAGGTGATATCGTACAAGGTCTTCCGAGAGTAGAAGAGCTTTTAGAAGGTCGTAAACCTAAAGATTGTGCAATTCTAGCTGAAATGGACGGAGTTGCAGAAATCGAAACTGATGATGATTTGCCAAGATTATATTTGGTAACTGAAAATGGTCGTACTGAAATTAAGTATGCTATTGATGCAAATATAATTGTTCAAGATAAGCAAAAAATCAAAAAAGGTGAACCTTTGACAAGTGGACCTTTGAATCCGCATGATGTAATCAGACTTTGCGGACCTGAAGCTGCTCAACAATACTTAGTAGACGAAGTTCAACGTGTATACCGTTCTCAAGGAGTAGAAATTGCTGATAAACACGTAGAAATTATTGTTCGTCAAATGACTAAGAAAGTTAAAGTAGTAGATGCAGGAGATACAACATTATTACCGGGTGAATTGGTTGAAATCCAACACTTTGAGGCTGTAAACAAACAAGCTGAAGAGGAAGGAAAAGCTCCAGCAACTTGTGAATATATGTTGTTAGGTATCACAAAAGCTTCATTGAATACAGAAAGCTTCATTTCAGCTGCTTCATTCCAAGAAACAACAAGAATTTTGACCGAAGCTGCAGTTGATGGAAAGAAAGATATGCTAAGAGGATTGAAAGAAAACGTAATTATCGGTCGTTTAATCCCAGCAGGTACAGGATTCCATCATTTGACAAATGCAAATGAAGAAAAAGAACGCGAAGCAAGAAAACGTGCAGTAGCACAAAGAAATCAGGCAAGAAAACCGTCTGCGATTTTGGAAGAAATCGAAGGTATGTTTGGGGCTCCTGATTTCCAATTAGACGATAATCAAGATGATAATTAATTATTTATCGGGAAGATAAAATGGCGGGGGATCTAATAAGGTTCCCCGTTTTGTTTTAATTAACCGTTTCAAATTCTTTTGCTTTTTATCGAATAATTTTTACTGTTTTTGCATTATGTGTTTGGTTTCGTATTCTGTTATACTTTGTGTTTAATTAAGGAGAATTGTATGAAAACAAAAACGTTACCATCAACATCTGAAATCAGGCGTACATTTCATAAAATATACTATAAAGATATCGCGCCGGTTATGGAAAAATATGAAAAAAAACGGCAGTTTGAATGGTTAAAAATTTTTATAATTGAAGCGATATTAATAACTTTATTAATTATTGGATTAAAATTATTTTGGAGTTTTCTAATGTCAGAAAAAGCTGATCAGGCACTTTTCTGTTTATTTGTAAATTTATTTTTTCTGGGGGGCATTATGGGAGTGCCCATTGTAAACAATATAAATTTTGCTAAAAATTTGAAAAAGTCTTGTATGAACACAGTTGTTACAGCGTTTGGCGATATACAATGGTACAATATAGCAGTTTCTCAAATAGTAGATTCAACTATAAATACGGACTCTCAATTAAGAGAAAGTGAATTATTTTCTGTTTATAACAGACGTGCAGACGATGATATCTTTGAAGGTAAATTTAAAGATGTTAAATTCACGATTTCTGAAACAAATCTTACATACGTTTCCGGCTCCGGTAAAAACAGAAGGGTTTATCCTGTTTTTGACGGTGTAATAATAAATTTTGAGGCAAATAAAACAATCAGAAACAAGACAATTATAACAACAAAAAATGATTCAAATATAAGAAACAGAAACTGGTCAATATTTACGGTATTTTCTGTGCTTTTTTGTGTGGCAGCGGGAATTATTGGTAAGGACTTTACCCTGTGTTTATACGGCATAGTTGGTATTGTCATTTTATTTAGTTTGATGTTAAACACATATAAATTGAAGAAAAATAAAAAATATTTAAATGAAATAAAGCTGGAAGATACAGAATTTAATAAAAAATACAAAGCATATTCATCAGACGAGGTGGAAGGAAGGTATTTAATAACACCCGCATTTATGGAAAGATTCAAGAATCTTCAAACGTCATTCGGTGCCCGCAGGACAAAATGTTCCTTCTACGGTAACAGTTTGATGTTTGCGATATCAACGGGTAAAAATCTTTTTGAAATCGGAAACCTTTTTACTCCTTTAAACAGCCCAAAGCAGCTGGAGAAATTTTTTAATGAACTGATATCAATTTTGGCGCTGATAGATTATTTCAAACTCGACGAGAAAACAGGATTGTAAAAGTTAGGATAACGAAAATGCAAGATAATATAAAAACTGGCTATTCAGATTTAGAAAATATGTTTATAACACTTATTTTAGAACATGAAAGTGAGAGAAAAAAAAGAGTAAATATCTTAATTTTAATTATATTAAGCTTTGCGTGTTTGATTTTTGCTTTTTTATATATTATAAATGTATATTTTTATTCCGATGGAATCATATTGAATAAAGTTAATTTACAGTTTATTTTTTTATTTGTTATCCCAGTAATACTTCTTATAATCTATTTTTGTATATTAATTATCAATCGATACAATAAAAATTTTAAATTATATTTGAAAAAAGCTTGTTTGCAAAAAGTTTTGACTCAATTGGGTGGTATAAAGTGGCAGTTTGGTAAAAAGACTATATCAAAAATTCAGCGAACAAATAGTATGCTATTACCTGATTACCATTATTTTAAAAATGAGGATACGTTTACTGGGAAATACAAAGACGTTAATTATTCGATAGCAGAAACAGGATTGTTTTACAGAGCTAAAAACCAGAATTATGGAGATACGAAAATTTATCATGGTGTTTTAATTAATTTTGCAATAAATAAAAATATAAATGCAAAAACAATAGTTACTTCAAAAGGCGATAAAAATATTATGAATAACGCTTCATTATTTAGTGCAATATTAGCGTTGTCAGTTTTTATAATTTTAGCGGGGGAATATTGGTTTTTAATGTTTATCGCAATGATGCTAGGGCTATTGGTTGCGTCATTGGTTTTAATATTTCATTCAAAAGAGAAAGTGGAAAATTTAAAAAAGATAGTCCTTGAAGATCCAATATTTAATAAAAAATACACTGCATATTCTCAAGATGAAGTAGAGGGACGTTATTTACTTACAACCGGATTTATGGAAAGATTTAACAACGTACGTACAGCATTTGGCGTAAACAATATAAAATGTTCATTCTATGATAATGATTTTATGCTCGCAATCAGGACTGGAAAAGATTTGTTTGAGTTAGGAAGCATTTTTACTCCGCTAAAAAATCCAAAATATATTAGAAAATTTATAGAGGAATACATTTCAATAATTTCTCTTATAGATTACTTCAAATTTGATGAAAAAACAGGATTATAATTCCAAAAAAGATTTCTAAATAGAGCAGTGGATCTTTCAAAAGGTTTTCTGCTTTTTTGTCGTAAATGTATTTGAAAGGATTTATATATGGCAAGAATTATTGAAGGAAAAAGAAGAATTATCAAAATGTCTGTGGATGACATATTGAATGTAGTCAGAGAATATCAACAAATTACAAAAGGGGCTTGCTGTTATGAGCATACAAGGGAATTACTTGAAAAAGCAGTATTTTTCCTGCCCGAGGATGTTTGAAAAATATATTGTTAACTATATGTAAATATTTAATATTATTATGGCAATAATTTTCTTGTTTTGTTTTATTAGGAGCAAGGAGGTCTGTAATGCAAATTAATTCTATAAAAAATACTAATTTAACAAATTTTGGTAGTGAAGTACAAGCAGAAAATCAAATCAAAGCTCCATCAACTATTGAAGCGAAAGAGATTGAAAATTCTCCAACATCTAGTGAACAATTAAAAGAAGATAAATTTGAGCATTCACAAGAGCCAAAAGCTCCAATGTCTGGACTTCAGATGCCGAGTCTATCACAAATCAGCAAAATGCAGACAACCCAAAAAGTAATGGGAGGCTCCCTATTTACACTTGGTGTACTTGGTGCTTTATCATTTTTGAGTCCTAAAAAGTGGATTACAGCATTATTTACAGTTCCAGTAGGTGGTATAATGGCTTATTTTGGTGCAAATATGTATAATATGGCAAATGCTTTGGATAAGCTCAAATCTTTACCAAATAACCCGCAAGAATAATGAAAATATTGCCTGATTAGTAGGCTTTTGAAAAATCCTTTTTGTTTTATGCTATTATAAAAGTCGAAAAGGAGAGATTTTCATGAAAAAAAATATTATCATTATCGCCCTTGTATTAATTGTTCCATTGGTTGCGTTTTGGTTTTTGAGTAAAACAAATTCAATAAATGCAAAAACTAATACTGAAGTTCAACAGGTTGAAAATGTAGCAGTAGGTAAACCTCAAATTCTAAAATTTACTTCTACAATGTGTCTAGATTGTCAGACAATGAATAAGTTATTTAAAGAAGTTTTTCCGAATTATCAAGACAAAATCATCTTGACAGAAATCTCAGTCCAAGACGGACGTGATTTTACAAATGAACAAATTAAAAAATACAATATAACTCTTGTGCCAACAATGATATTTTTAGATTCAAACAACAAACAAGTTCGCAGAGTTGAAGGTGCAATTGAAAAAGAAGTCTTAGAAAATTATTTAAAGGAACTTAAATAATGGAGAATTACATAGAATTATTCACGCAAGGCGGAAGTCTGCCATTATTATTTTGGCTATCGTTTTTAGGGGGAGTTGTAGCATCAATTTCTCCCTGTTCACTTGCTATGATCCCTTTGATTGTAGGCTATATCGGCGGGTATTCCAATGAAAAATCCGGCAGAACTCTTTTGCAAATGATTTTCTTTGTACTTGGTACAGCAATAGTATTTTCTATAATCGGTATAATATGTGCTTTGACAGGGAAAGTTTTTGTAGCCTTTGCAGGCGGATACTTTGGGCTTGTACTTGCATCTATTGTGATGATTATGGGGCTTAAATTGGTCGGAATATTAGACTTTGATATGCCTGTTGTGATAAAGGAAATGCCGAGAAGTGAAGG
>CALVAU010000136.1 GCA_944325615.1 Candidatus Gastranaerophilales bacterium
CACTTCTTTGCATCATACTGCCCGTAATAAAAGCCCATTCAGAAAATACGATAGGCTTGTCCGTATCTTTGCCGTTTCCGTCTACACAGCAAAGAGTCAAAGCATTTCCGCAAACAATATTTTTCTCTAATATGAATTTGACTGCATCTCTTGTCTGGTCGTTGCAATCGTTTTTGCATACGTTTTTATAGGCTTTGTCCCAGATTTTAAATAATCTTTCTCGGCAAGCTAATACATTGTCGATAAGAATATCTACGCCGTAAATGCTTGATATCGCAAGAACAGCGTTTTTCTCATAATCGAGAGGACTTTTTTTGTATTTCTTCTTTACGACATCTAGCTTTCTATTTAATATTTCGACAAGAAAATTACCGTCACCGCAAGCCGGCTCCAAAAATCTACTGTCTATTCGTTCGGTCTCTTCTTTTACAAGGTCGCACATGGCTTTTACTTCTCGTTCATTTGTGAATACTTCGCCATATTCTTGCACTCGGTTTTTAGATTTTATTTGTTTGCTTAATGTCATAAATAGTCTCCGTATGTAAATAATTATATGTGCATTGCACATATTTGTCAATGTGTACTGCACATATTTGCTAAAATTAACACGATGGAATTTGGAAAGTATTTTAAAATGTATAGGAAACAAGCTGGATTGACACAGACTGAGGTAGCTGAAAAGCTACACATTAAGCAATCCAATATTAGTGATTGGGAAAAGAATATTTCAAGACCTTGTTATGAATATCTAATAGAGCTTGCAAAAATATACGATGTAAGTCTATACGATTTGCTTGGGTTAGACGAGGCGACTTTTCGTTAAAAGAGATTTAGATAAAGAAATATTTAATCAAATTAAAAATTTATCTTGCAAAGAAAAAAAAGAATTTTTAGATCTATTAAAAAATTATAAACACATATGCAGTAAAGAATAAGTTTTATATTATTTATATTTCGATTCTATTATTTGTTAAAAGAATTAATAAACAATCATCCTCATTAATATGGTTACTAAATCATAGAATATTGCGAATAATTATTTTAGTTAATTGATAAATGTGAATAAATGTGATATGATGATAAAAGAGGTGGATTATGTTGGGATTGACGCAAAAAGAAGCAGATGATCTTTTAGATTTACTTAAGAAATGTGTTGAAACAAAGATTTCAATGCCATCTAAAGGATGTAGAGAAGATTGTGATGTTTATGCTATAGAAAAGAAAAATGAAAAATTTGTTATATCTATAAATAGAAAGACTTTATTCACAGATAAAGTGTCTTTTGTTGCGAGATATTTAAGAGATAATACTATATTGTTAAGGCTGGACATTGCTCCTACAGCTCCTCATAAGAATCCTCCTGGATTTCCATATGAAGAGATAAATGGTACGCATTTACATATTTATAAGGAGGGATTTGAATCTAAATATGCAATACCATTTGAAGTAAACGACGAATTATTAGAAGATAAGTTTTTAAGTTTTTTAAAAATGTTTAAAGTTATAGAAGAACCAATAATAATTTGTCAAACAGAAATATCGGAGAATTAAAATACTATGGATATCAAATTGTTAATTGATCAATATGTCGATTTTTTAAAAAGGGGCATTTCTTATAGAGAAATAGAAAAAGGATACGAAATAAATACTCCATTTTTAGATGATAAAAATGATTGTATTCAAATTTATGTTATGGATATAGAAGGAGAGCAAATTCTTCTTTCTGATGGGGGAGCAGCAATTTCAAATTTAGAGGATTTAGGAGTTAAATTTACGCCGACAAGAGAAAATATGCTTAGATCTATAATTCGTGCATATGGAGTTGATTTAACACGGGATAAGAATCTTACCATAAAGGCTACGGTGAAAGATTTTCCTCGAAAAAAACATTCATTGATTCAAGCTATTTTGAAGGTGGGTGATCTTTGTTATACAACGCAGAATAGAGTTGCTTCAGTTTTTGCAGATGATATAGTTGAATTTTTCCATAAAAATGATATTTGTTTCATTAAAAACATGAGTGTTATAGGGAAAACTGGTTTTGTACAAACTTATGATTTTGTATTATCAAGTGATAGAAACTTTCCTGAAAGGTTTTGTACGGCAATAAATAAACCTTCGAGAACAACTATAACTAATGCGATATTTGGATGGAATGATACATTGCCACAGAGAGATGAAGGAAGTAAGTGCTTAGTTTTTATGAATGATGAAAATAAATTTTCTGATTCATTAATTGATGCCCTACAAGAATATAACATTAGACCAATATTAAAATCACAAATGTTAACAGGGGAATGTTTAAGCGAATTTAAGGTTGCATAACTATAATGTAAAAATTTTTTTGATCAAGAATAGTTATTAAATAATTGTATTATCCCAAAATAATCTTTAGCAAAGAAAAAAACGAACCTTGAATTCTCAGGGTTCGTTTTATTCCTGTTTGGTGCACCACTACCAACGCAAGTTGAACCAAAAGTTTAGCTTGCGTTTTTTATAAAAATTGAACAACTATTAGAAAAAAGTGATTCGACTTTATTTTTGGGGGACACTTATACGTTTAATAGAATGTTTATTTTGTTTGGTAATACTGGGTTTTCATTAATAATATTAACAGTTTATTATTCTGTTTCTCCGCAATACATAAACCCTGCAAAAGTTACTTTATCCCATAAATCTTTTACAAGTACTCCGTTTATATTTGCTTTGGCAGAAAACTCTTCTCTCGTTTTGTATTCTTGTTGAAAATCTTTTGAGCAAAATACAATCGTCATATCTTTGCCTTTCAGAAAGACTTCATACATAACGCCGTCATACTTAAAAAGCATTTCACTGTAAAAATAAAGTCCGTTTAAAAATTCTTCAAATGTCGCCTTGAACGGCAAACCTTTTTTGTATTGTTCTCTCGCCGTCGTAGGGGATACCAGCATAGGATAGCTTATACCCATATCCTTTTCAAAAGCTTCTTCGTCTTTACTGAACTTCCATCCGCAATTAGGGCATCCGCCGTTACCGTATTGGTCTTGATATGCCGCTTTTCCGCATATCGAACATTTGACGATTTCATTTTTCACATAGGGATCGTCATATTCAAAATACTTAAAATCTTTTGGATTAAGTCCCGATACGTTTAAGTGTTTTTTCTCCCATTCATATTGAATTGGATCCATATCAGAATCACGTAGTTTTTTGCTCATAGAAGTGCCCACTTTAGTTGAAATTTTTAAGCATCATTAATATGATTTAATTATAGCATATCCTTATCAATATTTCTATAGTTTTTAGAAAATATGTTTTTTTTTGTAAACTGTTGTCACAATCTAATGTGTTTTATATGTAAAAAAAATTTGTAAGATAATGCGCAAGATGTAGATATCTATCGAGGTTTTATCAAGGACAATCAGCAAGAATACTAAGGTGCTATTGAGCTATCCACAAGATAACTATATCAGTAATATTCTAGGGCACTTTAGAAAAATAATTTTACCATAACAATCGAGGCTAGCTTAGTTTGTATGACTAGCATGATAAATCTAAGAGCAAAATCAAAGTCTTATAGAATTTAAGTGCTATCATATAATTTTAATATCAATAAATTTGAAATTATAAAACAATGTGAAAATATAGAATATTTGCGTTTATAATATAAAATTTTGTCGAATATATAAAAATAAAACAATATTTTATACCTGTATTATTGAATAAATAATACTTATATGCTAAAGTATAAATAGTTGGATGTGTGGAGGAAAATATGGATTTTTTATTTGACAAGAAAAACATAGTTTTTATTGATAGTGAAATTTCTTTGAAAGGTGAAATAGAAGATTTAGGAGCAATTAGGGGAGATAATGAAAAAATCCATACACATAGTTATCGAGAATTTTCCGAATTTGTTACGAATTGAAGAATTAAATTTTCTTATTTACTATTGATGATATAAAGGACTGTGGATTTGGAGTTGGAGCAACAATTACTGCACCTGATGAGTACTCAATTACAATTAAAAATCTGCAAGAATCTTATAATGACCGTGCTTATG
>CALVAU010000137.1 GCA_944325615.1 Candidatus Gastranaerophilales bacterium
AAAGTCAATTCAAAAGTCATGATGAATACCTAAGACAAGTTAATATAAAAATAGACTCGCAAGATTTATCTTTTGCAAGCGGAAAAGCTTTGGCTATGGCAGAAGCTCTTCAAAAAGCTTTTGATAAATCTATCTCTACTAAATATCCTCACAACACAAATCCTGACTTAAATGAAAAAGTTTTTGGTGCAATATTTAAAGCAATAACTGACTTGGCTAATGGTGAATACAAAGGGAAAAATATCCAAGCAGAAGGCTTTGGCGTAAAACCTGTTGATATAGCTATAGACATTATTATAGACCAAGCAATCTATAAACACGGACTTAGCATTTCAAAAGATGAACAAGAAGAACTTAAAAAAGCAACTCTAAAAATTGTCTTAGAACCTGCATTGAAAAAATTACGCGGTATGACCGAAGTCCTTAATATCTTACCAGGCGCACCGACATTATATGCAGGAGATGATCTTGGCGCAACCGGTTATGAATCAGAATCTAAGAATATCTACTTACATAACAGATCATTCATACACAATGAATGGTTAAATAAAGATAATAAAGATTTCAAATATATTCAAGATCATTATGATAGAATGAACGGGCTTATGAAAATGAGAGGTCGTCCGGAATTACACGCATTAAATGACGGAGCTCCGTTCCTACTTGATACACAAGATGGAAAAATTAACGGTGAACACGTTGATATTACCGGAATCTTAAGACAAGGTACTGATAATTCTATAGTTATTTCATTAATCAACCCGACAGGATTGAATCATGATTTTGCAGGAGAATACAATCCTGGGTATGTAACGCTTGAAAGAATTGATATTCAAGACAATGGAAACAATTCACCTAAAGCACTTACAAAAGGCCTTACACCTGGAACAAAATTGTATAATGCAGAAAATGAAAATGATACTTATGTTGTAAGAAAATTTGGAGATGCCGTATTTATAAAACGTCTGATTATTCAAGATAACAATGAAGAAAAAGACGGTGAAATTATACTAAACGGAACAACCTTAACATTATATTCTGAACCCCAAAATAATAAGGATAAACAGGAACATAAAACTTTATATAATAAACAATTCCACTTAGCTCCAATAAATAACCGATACAACGGTGATCTAAAACAAATTAATCTTGGTAAAAATCTTTCATTAATTTCAAAAGCATAAATTTTAATGAAATATTTTGCGAACTAAATCTGTTTTCCATTCATCATAAGGTGGAAACATTTTATCAGCTAAAGGATTATTACCTCTATTCAAAATACTTTTTAAATGTGTAAAAGTATCGAAGCTATATTTACCATGATACATCCCGATTCCTGAATATCCGACCCCGCCGAAAGGTAATCTAGGATTAATTACATGACTTATTGTATCATTCACAGCACCACCGCCAAAGGAAATACTTTTTATTATATTTTTTTCAAATTCTTTATTTCTAGAAAAAACATATAATGCGAGCGGCTTATGCTTGGTTCTGATATTATTCAACAAATCATCTGTATCAGACCAGCTTAAGACAGGCAGTATCGGACCAAAAATTTCATTTTTCATTGCCGGCGAATCAAAATAATCTTCATCAATAATTGTAGGCTCAATATATAGTCCGCACTCATCAGTATTACCACCATATACTATTTTAGAAGATTCTTGCTCTATAATACACTTTAATCTAAAAAATGCATCACTATCCACAACCCGTCCATAATCAGGACTTTCCTGTACAATTACTCCGTAGAATTTTCTTATAGACTTTATAATTGCATCAATAAGAGTTTTTTTTATCTCATAATGAGCCATAACATAATCAGGAGCAATACAAGTCTGAGCGCAATTTAAAAACTTACCCCAGACAATACGCTTTGCTGCAAGATTAATATCAGCGGTTTTATCAACTATCACAGGGCTTTTGCCACCAAGTTCCAATGTATATGGGATTAGTCTTTCTGCTGCAGATTTTGCAATTTCGCTTCCCGTTTTTGGACTTCCCGTAAAAAATATATAATCAAAATCACCTTTCAAAACCTCTTGTGCAGGGATTTCATCAGGAAGAATACTTTTTATAAAATTCGGATTATAAATTTCTTCTATCATCTTATGTACAATTTTTGCAGTTTGCGGAGCTTTTGGAGATGTTGAAATAACAGCGCAATTTCCTGCTGCAATAGCACCTGCAAGAGGCATTAAAGCCAACTGAAGCGGATAATTAAACGGGGTAATTATCAAAACTGTTCCATATGGCTCTTTTAATATCATTGAAGTCGCAGGCCACAAAAATATAGGAGTTCCGACTTTTTCAGTCCTTGCCCATTTTTTTAGATTTTTAATTATATAATCAATCTCTTGTATGACTGCACCGATTTCGGTCGTATAGACTTCAAAAGGACTTTTGTGCAAATCTTCATAAAGCGATTTTACAAAAAATTGTTCATTTTTAATAATTGCATTTTTAAGAACTTTAAGCTGTTCAATACGAAAATCAATATCTTTTGTTCTATTCGTATTATAAAAATCTTTTATCCCGTTTAAAATTTCATTTATATTCATAAAAAAATTAAAAACCAATTAAAAAATTTATGCAATCACCAAATAAGCTACACCGCAAATCTGAAATGTACAAGATCCCCGTCTTGCACAACGTAATCCTTACCTTCAAGACGAGTAACCCCTTTATCTTTGCACGCTGCATAAGATCCGCAAGCTACAAACTCTTCGTAAGGAGTAATTTCAGCTCTGATAAATCCTTTTTCAAAATCGGTATGAATTACGCCAGCAGCCTGAGGAGCCTTTGCTCCTGCTGGAATTGTCCAAGCATGAACTTCTTTTTCACCTGCAGTAATAAAAGTTCTTAAATTCAACAACTTATACACTGATTTAATCATACGATTAATGCCACTATCTTCAATACCCAATTCTTTTAAATATTCTTTAGCTTCCTCTTCACCTAATTCTGCAAGTTCTTCTTCAATTTTTGCAGAAATCAAAACAACTTCAGCACTGTGTTTTGAAGCATAATCTTGAACTTGTTTTGTATAATCATTTCCGTCTTTCAAATCATACTCAGACACATTCGCTGCATAAATTACAGGCTTGGTGGACATCAAATTAAGCTGTTTTACAACAGGGATTTCATCTTCATCAAAATGCTCTTTTATATTGATAAAAGTACCTTCAGAAAGGAGTTCTGTAAGTTTTTTCAATACTTTATCTTCTAATACGGCTTCTTTATCCCCACCTTTTGCCTGTTTTGCAATTCTTGCCTGACGACGTTCAACTGAAGCTAAATCAGCAAGCGCCAATTCGGTATTAATAATTTCTATATCATCAAGAGGGTTTACTCTGCCTGAAACGTGGATTGTATTAGGATCATCAAAGCATCTTACAACCTGAATTATTGCATCTACTTCTCTTATGTTATGCAAAAACTGGTTGCCTAGACCTTCGCCTTTGCTTGCACCTTTTACAAGCCCTGCAATATCAACAAATTCAATAGCTGTCGGAATTATTTCTTGTGTTTTGCATAATTTTGCAAGAACCTCAAGTCTTTCATCCGGCACATTTACGACTCCGACATTCGGCTCAATTGTACAAAACGGATAGTTTGCACTTTGAGCATTTTTTGCACTTGTCAAAGCGTTAAATAAAGTTGATTTTCCTACATTCGGCAATCCTACAATCCCTGTTCTTAGCATTTATATATTCCTTTTCTTAATCCTTATACTATAAGATAATTTTACACTAAACATGCCAAATTGTATAAAAATCTAAAATTTACCAGCCTAACTTATAAAAATAATCACCATCTGTCATTGCATAATAACTGCAAGATATTCCGTTGAGTGCTGAGGTATCGTTCGCACTGCAAAGACCTTTATTTTCGGTATAAGCACGTAAACTATCCGTTTTATCCAAATCAAAAATAAATAAATCAAATCCTGCAATATTTGGCCCTTTAGATCCGTTGATATCAATTGCTATTTTTTTGTTTGTCAAATTATTATTATCAGCGTTTATGTATATAAAAAAATCTTGATTGTGGTAAATAAAACCATCATCCAACTGAGACATACTAAAATCTGCAAGTTTATTAAATGTTTTATATACTGGCAATTCAAAACCTAAAAGTCTTTTTTGATTACTAGCAGACAATATATACATCTGTCTTAGTGAAGTTTTTGCACCTGAGTATTGTTTTACAAGAACCTCTTGAAAATTCGGTCCGTCATATACTCCATATACGTATTCTTCTTTGCTTTTTAGCATTGATATGGCTTGAGACAATTCGGAGTATCTTTTTTTGAATTGAGCTTCCAAAACTTTTGAACGATGTCGAGCAATAAAACCAGGTAACGTCATAGCTGCAACTATCCCGATAATGCCTAACGTTATCAAAACTTCCGCCATTGTAAAAGCTCTTCTCATTCATCCTCCATGATATTTTATAGGCAACTTATCATTTTTATTCATAATTTATCATGCAAAATGATATATTGCAACTTTTTTATCGCTAATTTTTTATTATATTTTTCAGACCAAAATTTTATTATCATAAAGAGGCTTTATGGAACTTAAAAAAAATATCGGCAAACGAATTAAAGAAATAAGAAAAAAAAGAGGACTATCTCAAGAAAGATTATCTGAACTTGTTGATATAGAGCAAAATACTCTTAGCTATATTGAAACGGGCAACAATTTTTGTTCCGCAGAAACTCTTGACAAAATAATTAAAGCACTTGAAATTGAACCACAAGAGCTTTTTGATTTTGGACATTACAAAAATAATACAGAACTGATTGATGAAATTAATAATATGCTAAATAAAAATC
>CALVAU010000138.1 GCA_944325615.1 Candidatus Gastranaerophilales bacterium
TTCTTTATCATACTCGTCCATTGCTGTATCGTATTCAGGATTGGCTACTTCAATTTTGTCGCCTTCACCGAGTTCGCCAAGAACGCCATATTTTTCAAGAAATTCTTCTAATGTATTTGATGATTCATAATTCTTTGCATCCAATTCACTTACTAATATTTGTCCTGCCGGATTTATTAGTCCGTATTGGTTTTTCAATTCTCCATAATATGATAGTGTAGCACCGGTCAAAGGCATACTTACCTTTTCTCCGCTGCCATCATAGTAATTGTACAAATATTCAGTCTTATTTAATGCTGCAATGTATTCATCACTTGCTTCTTGCGTTTTGTCAGACAATCTTATTTTTGCATTAGAAACGTTTTGAGCTTCCAGCTCAACGTGGTTTAGACGAGATGTTATCGTCAGCAATCTTGCTTGTGATGCCGCCATTCCCATTTTTACGTTCCCTTTCGTTTCGATTCCTTATTTTTATTAACGGATTTTTAGAGAAGTTTCTTTAATTATTGTTACAATACTTAATAAAAATTCTATTGAAAAGTCAACGTTGTAAATATTTTATTTTCTTAGGTTTGCAGCACCTTTCAGGTACATAAATTGGGGCTTAAAAGAAGATTCACAGTTCAAAACAATCAATATTCTAAGACACAGCGGCAAAGAGTCAGGCACATCCAATTCGTGAAAGCACATCATTGCTGTATCTTTAAAATTAAGATCTTGTCTTGCAAACTTTGCTGGAAATGCAGCATTCAAATCTTTAGTTGTTGTAAAAATAATATGTGAAATATTTGAAATATCAATAGAATTAGCATCTATCATTTTTGAAAGCAATTCTATTGTTGCTGATTTCAAAGCTTCTTCTGTATTATTGTCAACGGTTATTGCGCCTCTTATGCCCTTTGTAATCATAACCTACCTGCTTTTTAATCCGTTATACCAATCTCTTGCAAACATTTCTCCTTTGCCTTCTGGTTTGACTTTTTTCAGCAAAATACAGCCGTCTTTGCAAGCTATTTTTAGACCTTCTTTATTGGCTTCATAAATTTCACCGATTTTAGGATTTGATTCATTTAGCACTTTAGTTTCTAGAACTTTTATTATTTTATCGTTATGGATAAAGTAAGCACTTGGTGATTTATAAATTCCTCTTACTAAATTATGGATATTTTGAGCTGAATTGTTCCAGTCTATTTGAGTTTCTTCTTTAGTTAATTTATTTGCCATGCAAACCCCAGTATCTGGTTGCTTTTGAGGTGTGATGGATTTATCTACAAGGCCTTTTAACGTACTCTCTATAAGTTTTGGCGATAGCGAGCTGATAATCTCAAAAAGTTCTTGGCAATTCATTGTCTCTGAAATAGCGATTGTTTGTTTTTGACAGACATCTCCGCAATCAAGTCCAAGTTCTGTGATCATTGTGCATATACCGGTTTCTTTATCACCGTTTATAATTGCTCTTTGAATTGGATTAGCACCTCTGTATTTTGGAAGTAAAGATGCGTGAAGATTTATTGTACAATACTTTGGAATATCCAAAACTTCTTGTGATAGAATTTGTCCAAAGGCAAATGTTACAAAAAAGTCTGGATTCAGCTTTTTAATTTCATCTTGAATATCAAATTCTTTTCGAATAGACTTTGGTTGGAAAACTTTAATGTTATTTGCTAGTGCAAATTCTTTTATTGGAGACATTGTAAGTTTTTTACCTCTACCCGCAGGCTTATCTGGTTGGGTTACAACGGCTAAAACTTCAAAATCTTGAGAATTATAAAGATATTCTAGTGATTTTAAAGCAATTTGCGGGGTCCCGAAATATACAATTTTAATTGTCATTCAATTCTTTCTCCAATTCAGGTTCTTCGATAATTTTATCAACTTCTAATGGCGGCAAATTGAATTTTTCAAGTGCTGCTTCTGTTTCAAATCTGTTTGCGCAATGATCTATGAATAAAATTCCATCAAGGTGGTCATTTTCATGCTGTATAGCTCTAGCTAATAACGATCCGTCTTTTGCTTCCAATACAAAAGAACGTCCATGGATATCCATTGCTTTTACCATTACATTTTTATATCTTTTAACTTTAGTATAGGCTTCCGGGAAGCTTAGACAACCTTCTTCCGATACCAAAGCGCCTGATTTTTTAATGATTTTAGGATTAATAAATACAATTGGATTTAAAGGTTCTTCATTTGTTGATACATCAATTACAAAAACCCTCAGGTTTACACCTATTTGAGGAGCTGCAAGCCCTACTCCGTTTTTTGCATACATTGTATCAAGCAAATCTTGAACTAAATCAGTTATTTTTTTTGAAATTTTATGTACTTCTTTTGATTTTTCACGTAAAGTCTTTTCACCGTACTTTAAAACATTTTTTACAGACATTTTTACCTCACTTTAGTTAAAAGTATAGATGAAATAAGTATTATTGACAAGTTTAGAGTTTTGAAATTTCAGAAATAGCAGGATCTAAAAGTCTTCTGCCAACGTTAACGAAATTTATTGAACAAAGAGTTTTATTTCCATATTTAATCATTTTTTCAACAATACCTTCACCGTATTTTGGGTGTGATACATGATCCCCTTGCTCAAAAGATTTTGTTGTTGTAGGTGTCTGAGCCGGATATACAGGCACCACAGGTGTTTTCTCTTCTTCTAAATATTCTGCATTTGAATCGTCAAAATTTTCTGGTTCCTCTGCCACAGGTTCAAGAAGGTCATTTTCACCGTGATTAATATCATCAATAAAGTTTAAATCATCTTCTGTCAGCATATCTTCATTATCATCCTCAAGATTGTCCTGTTCTATTTTTGAGTATATAAAATTTTTATCAACATCTCTTGCTACTTTTTCGATAAGCTCATCATTTATAGCCTCATCATCTGGCATTAAAGGAGCCGGTTCAGGAACATAAGTGCTTTCATAAGGTGTCTGAATTAGGGTATCTTCTTCAGTTTCTTCTTGCTCAATTGATACTGACTGCAAGTCCTCTTGAATTCTTTCATCGATATCAGGTTCAGGTAATTCCATTTGTTCTTGAGTTTCTTCAACAATTGGAGTTGAATCATCAATAATTTCTGAGTCGTTAGTAAATTCTTCTTGAATTACCTCTCCATTAGGCATTATTACTTCTTCTTGAACTGCAAGAGGTTCTGCCTCATACTGCTCATCATTTTTTAATACCTCTGCAGTCTTGTTAAAAAAATCTGTATTTTGAGTTTCCTCCTCGATAATTTCAGGATCAAGTGAAGGTGCATTGTCTAATTCATTGTCAAAATCATCTTCTTCTGTTTCTTCTGTAATTTCAATTGAATCCTCGTTTAATGCTGAATAGTCTTCTTCTTCTATCGGTTTACGCTCAATATCGTCAGATAAATCTGTATAGGTATCTTCATTATCAGTAAAATCAGGAGTCGTTTCTGCTATTTCTTCTGTTTCTTCAACAGATTCTTGAGTTTCATTTTGTTCATTCTCAGATATTGATGTATCTGCCGTATCATTTTGATTTGTTGTTTCTTGTGAAGTCTCTTGAGTACTATAATTATCTTCTAATGATTTTTCTTTTATAATTTCTATTGGAGCTAACTCGACAATTAATGGAATCATTTGGGTTGATTTTCCATATACAATAAACTCATCATGATTTAATTTGTTCAAAAATGTATTGTAAGATGCAAAATCGTGTTGAGTTGTCTCAGGTGCAAATAAGATTAAATTTTCAGCTTTTTCTTTTAATTCATATACATATTTGAAATTATGATTACATATTATATTGGTAGAAATTTTATTTTCAGCCAATAGCATTTTTAAAAGTTTTTTATCGCTATTTTCATCATTAACTTTAACAAATAAAGTTATGTAAGCTCCTATTTCATCAAGTAGAGCATAGACATAAGAGATAATTTCTCTTTGCAATTTAGCATCTGCATTTGATATATCAAGAATTACTGAATAGTTATCTTTAATATATTCTTTTAGCCCTGTAAATTCATATTTTGATTGTGCAAAAACTTTTTCTTCTTTATATTTTAAAAGCTTGTTCTTTAAAAGTGCAAGTTCAGGAATGCTTGATTCTTTGTATTGCTGATCAACAACTTCTATGAATGTATCAAACGGGATATATTTATCTGGAATAGATCTTGTATATTCTTGAACCTCCAAAAATATATCTTGAATTACAGCTTTGCTTGTCGGATCTATGTCATTCAAGTCGTTAGCATAAATAAAGTTGATAGTTTCGAAATTAAGTGGAAGTTTGAAGTCACGACCAAAAACTAATTTTTTCTGGTCGTCATATTTACTATCAATGTCAATGATTATTGAACTTTCAGCTCTGTTTTCTAATTGCTTTGCAAAATTTGAAAGAAGTATTGATGTATTTTTTGCACTGTCTGAGCAAATAAGAAGATTTTTTTCAAGAATTGAGCTGTCAACATTTAATAAAAAGTCTTGTTGAGCAATGTTGCCTAATTTTAAAGGGTTTTTAATCGGTAAAATATCTAAAAGCTCAGCTGAGGTCAACTCTGAAACATTAGAATTAAGTGTAGGGACTGAGCCGTCATAGTTTTTAACAATGCCATCACTATCAAAAGTAAACATTAATTTTGCAATAGCATAATTAATACCGCTATCTGCTTTTAAGCTTACTATCTGTGCAACGTATGGAGAATTTTCATCCTCAATTACTACAAACCCGCCCAAAACAAGTTTATTTTCAGTTTCATAAGATACTTTTACTAAATTATTCTTAATTTCCAATACTTTCATCAATTGACCCTCTTTAAGATGATTTTATCATGAACATGCCTTATTAATAAAATTTCATTAAGTATCTGATACATTTTTTAAATCAAGTAAATGATTATAAATATCAATAGTTGTAAAACAAATCTTCAATTCTCTTTTTGCGAGGCTTTTAATTGTTTCTTTATAGCATCTTAATAAAGCTAGGTTAAGCCCGTTATTTTCTTTTAAAACTTCTAAAATTTCTTTGCGATATTTCTCATCTCGTGTGTTTGGCTCAATTTTATCAGCTAAGAAAATAATTTTTTCAAATTCGGTCATATTTAGTTTGCCTAAAGTATGCCAGCGTATTGCTGAAAGAATTTCATTATCTGTAACTCCAAAGTCTTTTTCTGCAATGTAAGCACTCACAGGAGCATGTAGTGTCTTATAATTTAGCATTTCACATTCTTCTACATGCAAATTTTTATCAATAATTTCTTTTAACTTTTCGTTAGTAAAGCATTTGGCGCAATCATGAAGAAGACCTGCGGTATAAGCCTTTTCTTCATCTAAGTTGTATTTTTTAGCCAAGTCTTTTGCGCATTCTGCAGTTCCAAGAGAATGACTGTATCTTTCTTCCGATAAATTTTCTTTTAGCCAAGATAAAATATCTTTTTCACTAATTCTTGTATAAACCATTTTCTTTAATGTACCTTTCTTCTACTTCAGTAAGCATTTCTTTTACTGAAATGCCTGTTGCAATATTTTTTCTGATTTCTGAGGATGAAATATCATGAAATTCCATAGTAGCAAATTGAAAATTGTACCCTTTATCTTTCATGTAATCGTATTTTTTTTCATCAAAATCATTTTTTCTCACAAATACAATAAAATCAACAAGCTTTCTGAGCTTTTCACTCTCATACCAGCTGTCAAGATTTTCAAAAGCATCTGTTCCTATAATAAATTTTATATTCTCATCAATTTTGTAGATTTTATATAGTTCAAGTAGCGTCAAATAAGTATAAGATTTTCCCTGAAGTTTGTATTCAATGTCTGAGACCTCGAACTTAGGATTAGTTTCCATAGCTAATTCAACCATCTTATATCTGTGCATTGCTAGTTCAGGATAATTAGTTTTTTGCGGGGGGATATATGATGGAATAAATAGAACTTTGTTAATACCAAAGTTATTTACCACATAATCAGCCATGTATAAGTGTCCGTTGTGTATTGGATTGAATGTTCCTGGAAAAATACATAAATTCATTACTCAATTATAACAATATAAGTTATTTTTGTAAATTTATGTAAATTTTTATAATTTAGTTTTAAAGAATTAGCTAAAAAAATCCGATAACAAAGGAAAGTAGTCGAAACGAAAGGAAACGTAAAAAATGGGAATGGCGGCATCACAAGCAAGATTGCTGACAATAACATCTCGTCTAAACCACGTTGAGCTGGAAGCTCAAAACGTTTCTAATGCAAAAATAAGATTGTCTGACAAAACGCAAG